>LJTR01000151.1 GCA_001303465.1 Phycisphaerae bacterium SG8_4 | reverse complement strand
GAGAGACATCTTCCAGTGCTCACGATTGAAATTTTCCGTTTTTGCGCGGGTAACTTGTGCCATAGGTAGTGGCTTGACAATAAGAGTTTAAGATCTCACTCGCGGGAATTTACTACCCTGAAGGGTATCCTTATATCAAAACGCTGCGCCGGACGTCTCAACATATAGAGTATGCATCATCAGGTGATGTTGGAAATCGCCTGATTGACGGTCGTCGGAGTTGTTCTGCGGATGCTGACTAAATCGAGGTTTGGGAAATACGATCCCGGTGCGCGCCCGCATAGAAAGGAGCAAAGAAAATGCGCAGCGAAGGAGTAAGAGCAAGGATCAACAGACGCAATTTCCTGCATTCAACTGCGGCAACGGGCGCAGGGTTGGCGTTTTCACAGAGATCCTTTGGGCAGGGAAAATGCGCCAAGAAGCCAGATGGCATAAACGTTGCGCTGATCGGTGCAGGTTTCCAGGGTCAGGCACTGATGAACGCCTGTCTGAAGATTCCCGGCGTTCGCTTCAAGGCGCTGTGTGACATCTGGGCTGCTTGGAACCGCAAGCGTGTCTCCCGCATGCTCAAAGCCTATCGTCACGAGCACAACACTTATGTCGATTACCGGGAGATGCTCGATAAGGAGAAGGACCTCGATGCGGTGATTGTTGCTACGCCCGACTTCTGGCATGCGCGGCAGACAGTAGCCTGCCTTGAGGCTGGCCTGCATGTCTATTGTGAAACGGCGATGTCAAATACGATCGAGGGCGCCAGAAAGATGGTCGAGGTCGCCAGGAAAACCCGCAAGCTGCTGCAGATAGGTCGCCAGCGGCGCAGCAACCCTCGATACCTTTACTGCTATGAACAGCTCCTTGAAGGCCGCAAGGTCCTCGGGCGCATTGGGGCCGTCTCAGCTCAGTGGAACCGGGTAGCAGGCGGGTCCCTGGGCTGGTCGCAGAACGCTTCTCTTGATCGAGCTACCCTTGAGCAATACGGTTACGAATCGATGGAGCAGTTCCGGAACTGGCGGTGGCACAAGGGACTGGGGGGCGGTCCTGTTGTCGATCTTGGGTCGCATCAGATCGACGTATTCAACTGGTTTCTCGGGGCAAATCCCAGCGCGGTCATGGCCAGCGGTCACACCGGCTTGCTCGACAACAAGACTCACCGGTGGTACGACACCGTCATGGCCGTTTACGAGTATGAAACCGCGTCGGGGCCGGTTTGTGCATACTACCAGATATTGAGCAGCAATAGAAACAACGGGCACTTCGAAAGATTCATGGGCGACCGGGGAACATTGGAGGTATCGGAGGCTGGCAATCGGACGATGGTCTTTCCGGAGTTGATGACTACCGAAAACAGTCTCTGGACCAGGTGCGTCAAAGAAGGCTGTTTGGTTGGCCCTGAAGAAATGATGAAGATGATAGACAAGCTCACGGTCGAGAAGATCGCAAGGTCGTTCTTTGTAGTCGAAACTCTTCCCACGCCGCAGTTCGTCAGCGACCTGGCCAAAGGACCAATCTGGCCTGCGAATCGCCGATTTCTCACTCTACCTGTGGAAATGAACAAGCCGCATCATCAGCCGCACCTGGAGAACTTCTTTGACGCAGTTCGCTGCCGGGCCCAACTCAACTGTCCCGCTGAAGTCGGATATGAAACTGCGGTCGCTGTGCTGAAGGTCAATGAAGCAGTTGAAGCCGCTGGAAAGCTCAGCTTCAAACCGTCCGATTTCAAGATCTAGCCCGAATTTCTCTAACTCATCAGCATCGATCAATTTTCCTGCTAATACTCTTATTTGCGTGTCCACGGGCTGGTGGATATACTATTTCAACAGCGTTATGTGGCCAAGTGGAAGTTTGTGGCTAGTGTATCCAACGTTGGTATTAGAACCACATGATATCTTGCTCCAAGTAAGGCGGTGTAATTATGAAGCATCTCATGCATTCACTATTGATTCTCATTTGTGTTGTGGCTCTTGCCGGCTGCAGTTACATTACAAGCTCTCCAATCGATACACAGAAAACTGAGCCAAATGTATCCGAGCCCAATGAGCCCCCTTCACCCGACAGGCTTTCAACAGTCCCCGCCGACTCATTTAAAATTGTCGGAACCGTTGTATACAAGGGCATAGAGGGAGGTTTCTATGCCATTGATGGTGACAACGGGAGAAAGTACGATCCGATCAATCTTCCAGAGTCTTTCAGAAAGGACGGTCTAAGAGTGAAAGTAACAGCTCGTCGGAGAAGGGATGCAATGAGCCTTCATATGTATGGAGCAATTATCGAGATAGTGAATATCGCAGCACAGTAGGATGCAAACAGTAATCAATGTCTACGGCACAATTCTTGGCGGAAGGGGCAACAGCTTGCCCAATTGACTATTGACTATTGATTATTTCTCTGAGTTCCCTGGGAAAATCGAAGGCGTGGAGAATCAAAGGTGTCCCCGGTACATTTTTTGTTGAGTGACATTTGCCAACATGTTATTAGAGAGGGGCCGCTCGTAACTCGCAGCCTTAGACCCGATGCGTTGGGCGGCCTAATTAAACCCATGCACCGCAAGGAGATCCGATGAACTCACAAGAACCAATGGCTATCAGCGCAGTACTGCTCTCCTGGCGCAGGCCGACGAACATCGAGCCTATCGTTCGCACGCTGCGAAAACACCCATTGATAAAGGAGGTACTCGTCTGGAACAACAACCCGGAGATCAACCTCAAAGGCGATGGGGCAATCGTGATCAACTCCTCGCACAACTTCTTCCCTTTCGTGCGGTACTGCCTTGTTCCGTTGACAAAACACCCCCTGATCTGGTTCCAGGACGACGACCTGCTGATCTCTCCCGAGCAATTGGACAAGATCGTTTCCGCGTACTCAACGGCGCCCAACCGTATCTACGGCTGTCGGGGGCGCAACATAGTCCGGGGTCGCTACGCTCCGGCCATAGTCTACGGTGAGTGCGATATCATCCTGGGACAGTCGATGCTTTTCCATAAGAAGCTGTTCTACGAGGTCGCTCCGGAATTCAATGCTCTAGCGCCGAATGAGCGGGGGGACGACATTGCATTTAGCCTTCTGTGTCAGCGCAAGCACTTCGCCGTCGACGTAGAGCCCATCGTCGACCTCGGCGAGCACGACGAGCACGCGCTCTGGCGCCAGTCCGGGCATTTTTCCATGCGACAACAGATAGTGGATCGTTTGCTGTCAGCCCTTCAATGCCCCGAGCCGGGGGGACATTAAGGTGTTGGAAGCATTAAAGACGGTCTCTTAGTTCATCGCACCCGTGAAGGAAGAAACATGAAAACTGTACTTGTTGTAGTTGCTACTGCAATTATGTCTTTGTCCTGCAGTCAGAGTAGGGATTGGGAAATTGTTAAACTCGATGAAAGTAGCACAATAGTAGATGTCAGAACTTCCAAAGAATATGAAGCGGGGCATCTAAAGAACGCAATCAACATTCCGCATACAGAAATTGCTGCAAAGATAGCTGATCATGTAAAGAATAAAGAAGATAAGATAACACTGTATTGCAGAAGCGGCCGTCGATCTACTATAGCGAAGAAAATCCTGGTAGATCTGGGATATAAACGTGTTGTTAATGCAGGTTCCTACGCAAAGTTGAAAGGGCAGGAAGACAAGCGCCAAGAAGAGACAAAACAATAAAGCGATATGCATCCGGCTCCGGAAAGACACTGCTGACGCGTTGATCATGAGCCGGTCTATTAGAGGTTGTGTAATTGGACCCTCGGAAGACCGCTTTGGCCTTTTGAGGGTTTTCTTCTTCAGAGTACTCAAGCGGTGCGCCTTGTCCAGGTGTATGGTGGAAGAGATATGAGAGCTTGCCGTTTACATTGCCGCGCGCATTAGCTGTGGCTGAACACCCGAAAGACTGCGGCCTCTTTATGATCACCAAACGTAGGCGTCCAATCAAATGCATCTCTATCTGATCGAACAGTTTGCTCATAATGCGTTTTCTCAGGAGACGCATTATGAATACGCAATTGAAAGAAGTGCCATTACCCATCATCGTCACGCTGAGGGAGTCTTACTCGCCACTCTTCTGCTTTTTCAGCTTTGCGCAAGGTGGCGGAAGGTGAGATCCTCCGGTTATTCGGCTTTAGACTTGCGTTGGGCCAAATTGCAGAGATCTTCGACGTCCAACTTGCCATTGCTGTTGGTGTCAACAATCGGTACTGACGATACCCGCCACAGATCGAAATTGCCAAAGCCTCCGGGCCGGTCGGATGAAAAATACAGAGTTGAAGAATCGGGCGAAATGTACGGGCAGGCTTCTTCGGCTGCGGTGTTGACCAGCGGTCCTAGGTTCACCGGTTCGCCCCATTGATCGTCTTTGGTTGCTCGGTTGGTCACCCAGAGGTCGGGACCTCCAAATCCGCCAGGCCGAGCAGGATAGCTCAAGAAGCCGGAAGTGAAAAAGAGTATCAACCCTTCAGATGAAATACTGGGGAATATCTCGAAGGCCCGACTATTGACCGAAGATCCCAGGTTTACCGGCTCGCCCCAGGGATTGTCTCTGCTCGTACGTGTTGCTACCCATATGTCGGCACCGCCATATCCATCAGGCCGATCGGACGCAAAAAACAGGGACAGGTTGTCGCCGGAAATACACGGCGAGACCTCACCGAATGTGGTGTTAATCGGAGGACCAAGATTAAGCGGCTTGCCCCAATCATTGTTTCTTGTCATACGTCTGGTCATCCAAATGTCCCAGGGATTTTCACCTTCAATTGAGCCCTCTCGGGGAGAGCAGAAGAACAGTTCCAGGCCATCGGCTGAAATGCTCGGTCCCCAGTCAAGCAAGTGCGAGTTGATGATTGGGCCTAGGTGAACAGCTTCCTTCCATTGGTGTTCTGTTGCGGATCGAGTTGCGACCCACAAGTCTTGGCCCTGGGATGGGGGACGCGTGGAGTGGAAGAAAGATTCTAAGCCGTCATGTGATATCCATTGCGTGGCTTCGTAATACGGGCTGTTGAAAGGCGGGCCCAGATTCGTGGGAGTAGCGAATATGAAGTCCGCGGCTAATCCTGCACGGCCGGCGATCAGACGGCAAAACCGGTCAAAGGTATCTTGCGCTTCCTGATTTTGACCGAGCTTATGAAAGGCCATGGCTATAAATGCTACCACCGTCGGATGTGTTGGCTCGCTCATCGTGCGGCGAAGTTCCTCGATGTGCCCTAACGTAATCAGAGCTTGCTCATATTCGGCACTTTGGTACTGCTCGATACCTCGCAGAGCGAAGTCGCCAATGAGCTTGGCCAAGCTCTGATTACTATCCATATCGAGAGCGCCGGCCTCAATAGAGTGTACGTAGTGGTCAACCAAGTCTTCATAATGGTTCTCGATGCTTCGGGCCGGCCCAAGTGCCTCGGATGTCGGAACACCCTGCTTAAGGTCAGCGATCCATATTTCGAAGTAAGGCTGTCCCAGTTCAAAGGCTATCCGGTTCCCATTGGGCGACCAACAAGCGCTTGTGACCGGGCCATCAAGGATCTTGAACGCCTGTCGTGTGCCCAGCTCATAGATCCACAGGCCAAGATACGGTTCATGGCGGCTTGCCACACTCACTTCGCGTCCGTCAGGCGACCAGCTGACATTCATGCGTGATTGGCCCATAGGAGCCCGCCAGCTTGCAACAGGCGAACGAGAGTATAGCTCCATGATCCGTAACTCGCCGTGGTCCACATAGGCAATATACCTATTATCAGGAGATATAGCCCATTCAGTACTCGGAAATGAAATGAGCTGTTCGGGTTCGACACCAGCTTGGCCGACTGGGGTTTTGTAAAGACACGAACCGAGTACGGGATTTCTGGACTGCGTCAGGTAGAGCCCCTTCGAGTCATCTGTCCAGGCTATCGCCTCGCCGTTGGAGATGACATCTGCTTGGCCACCATTGGCCGGCATGATCCATACCTGCTCCTCGAGCCAGGCATACAGCTTTGGCCAGCGTGTAAAGGCAATGGACTCACCGTCCGGGGACCAAAGCGGATCTATACCGGAGCTGACCAACAAATGCCTTGAGTTGGAATCCAGATCCAGTATCTCAATGCCTCCCGAGCCAACCGTCAGTACGTCAATGTCGCGGAAGCTGGACAGCCCTGGATCCACTACTTGCCCGGAGAGGGCATGTCGTAGAAACTCATCGCTTCGTCCGTACACAAGCATGTTTCCGTCGGGAGACCAACTGGGCGATATGCCATCCGTGATCAAGCGATCGGCCTTGGCGTCCAAGCGCTGATAGCGATCAACTGCGTCGTGCATAGCCCGGAAAGCAGGCCCTCCAGCGTTGCGATCAGGAAGATTCAAGGGCCGGCCGGCCCCTAACGTGTCGAATACGTACTTGGCCGCCCACAGATTGAAGCGTGCTTCCGTCTCCGGGCTGGATTCTACAATCGTTGTATATTCAACCTTTGCCTGTTCATGGTCGCTCAAGGCCACAAGTGCAGCAAAAACATGGAAGCGATACATAACCTGATCCGGACGCAATCCCACACATTGACGGGCATCCGAGAGTGCCTGTTCGTAGTCACCCATCTGGTAGCGTGTCTTGCGGCGCTGGTCATATAGCTCGGCAAGCTCGGTGTCCACTTTGCAGATTTCGATGGCGCGATCATGATCTTTTACTGCTTCGTCGAATATCGCCATTTCCCGCCGGGCTATCGCGCGCAGAGCGTAACC
This sequence comes from Phycisphaerae bacterium SG8_4, assembly GCA_001303465.1. Lineage (GTDB taxonomy): Bacteria > Planctomycetota > Phycisphaerae > Sedimentisphaerales > Anaerobacaceae > SG8-4. The sequence goes on along the minus strand of LJTR01000151.1, from coordinate 2,960 downwards.
CAGACAATCTTCCGGCCGAAGCGCGATGATTGCCTCTGCATCCTGCGCCATCTTTTGGTAATCCCTTAACCGATAGCACGTCAATGCCCGTGCCTGGCGAGACGGATAATGTCTCGGATCAAGTTGGACAGCTATTTCCAGCCACTTGAGGCTGTCCTCTGGGCTGCTGGCTGTTACGGCTCGTAGACAATAAGCCTCTGCCTTCTCAGGAAGCAATGACTGCGCTTGCCCTTGATGTTCTCTGGCCCTGTCAGAATCACTTCCTGCATAGATTGCAGCAAGGAGATAGTGGGCGGCACCGGCAATCTCTGGCGATTCATCAGTCAACTCTTCCAGTTCAGAAATCGCATCATTTAAGCGACCCACCTCGCACAGCAAGCGGGCACGGAGTAACCTGCCTTGGGTCGTAAGCTTCTCGCGGTGGATGTTTGTTTCCATTTCCGTCAAGGCCGCTTGATAGCGTCCTTCAGCATAGAGCCAATCCACGGTCGACAGAATACTATCCGTTTCCACGTCACTTTCCAATTTCGTAAATTTCTCGAGCGCACTCTGCGCCCGCAAGTACATCACTGTGCTAACCACGAAGCCCACCGCGAGTGCTGCTGCCACAGCGGAGATGCCAGCAACGAGAGCCTGATGTCTCCGCACGAACTTCTTGATGTGATAAATCCCGGATTCCGGCCCGGCAATGAGAGGGGCACCTTGCAGGTAGTTATCGATGTCTCTTCCTAATTCGCCCGCAGTCACGTATCGCCTGTCCGGATCGTTATCGAGGGCCTTGAGCAGCAGCCACTCCAGTTCCTTGTCAATCTTTGGACGGATCTTACGAGGCCGTCGGACTGGCTCATCTGCTATCCTGTGCATAACCTCGATACGAGAACCCGACAGGTCGTGCGGAGACTTACCCGTTAACAAAGTAAATAGAATTACGCCAAGACTGTACACATCGGTCCGCGTATCTAGCTTGTCCATATGGCCGGCGGCTTGCTCGGGCGACATGTAGGCCGGTGTGCCGGCTGCCACACCGTCTGCTGAAACTGTCAGGGCCGCATCATCCTCAAACAAACTCTTGGCTAAACCAAAATCCACGATAAAAGGCTCACCATTTTCGGCAACAATGACATTGGATGGTTTCAAATCACGATGGATTACGCCGTTTTGGTGGGCATGCTGTACGGCCTGACAGACGGTCAGCATTAACTCAAGGATTTGCCGAATGGTGAGATTGTGCTGCTTTACATACGTATCAAGATGCACTCCTTCGATAAGATCCATAGCGTAGTAATAAATGCCTTGATGGATGCCGCTGTCGTGAATTTGGGCTATGTTAGGGTGTTTTAGGGTGGCAGCCACCTCAACCTCACGCTCGAACCGGGCCAGGGCCTTCTCCGAGCTTATTAGTCCGGTCCTGGGAAACTTCAGGGCGACCTGCCTGCTTGTACTTACCTGCAAGGCGCGCCAGATCTGTCCCTGTCCCGCTTCGCCTAATTTTTCGAGAATCTCGTAACCCTCGACCTGAGGTGCACTGCCTGCCGGGCCGGACTTCCTGGCTTTTCCGCTCTTGCCCCTGGACCCCGAATCCACAGCTTCCGCCTCCTTGGAGGCTGCGGACAGAATGCGGCCGAGTTGATCGGGTCTCAATCCGTATGTCGATTTCTTTTCCATTATCTTGTCCCCCTTAAAGATAATGCAAAGTATCTGCTATCCTGCACCTTTCTCGGAAAATATCCGCATCAATTCCTGCAATTCCTCATCTACATCGGCGTCGCCGGTCACAGACCGACGCAAGTGACGCTTCAGAGCTGTCCGGACACGCCGATGCACAGTTCCGATCATGTTCGAGGCTCTTCTTTCGTTTTCGATACCGTACCTCTTGCAAATCTCTTCCAACGAGGGAGCGCGGGCATCTTCCGTGATCGGCTGCAGCACTCTGTCGTGGAATACCTGCCAATGGAGAGTCTTGTCTTCCGCACGGTATTTGGCTTCCACTTCCGCAAGTAGCTTATCCAGAAGTTCCGATACCCAAGCGTAATTGAAGACCTGCTCGGGCGTCAGTTCGCCCACAGGCTCGGGCAACTCAGCCGGATCTATCTGCTCCAACCGGACAAGCTTGTCCTTGGGTATGCGCTTCTGGGCAGTCTCTTTGCGGTGTATTCTCGCTAGATACTGTCCCAAAGCGCTGAGCAAAAGCGTCCTGAAACGCCCTCGGGCTTGATCTGCCCGCCGGATAAGTTCTCGATCCAATACGACCTCTTGGAAGAATCCTTGGGTAAGGTCCTTGGCCTGCTCGTTGTCATATCCTTTGCGCCGCAGAAAGCAATAGACCGGCTTCCAATATCTCTTGATAAGCTCGTTGATCAGGGCCTGATTGCCGGCATCGCCATCTGCATCAATTTTGCCGATAGCACTCCAATGGGTCGTCAGAAACGCTTCGGCCGTCCCGCCCATACTTGTATGCTCGTAGCGGTTCATTGGTTACTGCCCTCAATTCCGATTTCCCGCTCAAACTCACAGTGGCCCGCATCTCGATGATAGAAACATCTTAATCGATAATACCTATGTATGCAAGAAGTTCTTGCAGAATCCGGCCTTCTAAGGTGGCGTTAACAGCAGGAAAACAAGGAATCACCAAAAAGATTCTGCGACTTCTGCAGTATCGCTGCTCCCTTGCATAAGAAATATGTGAACACAAATACGCGTAAATGTGCTTCAAGGCCTGTATCGCCGAATTCTCAACAGTTTGTAGCGAAGGTCAATCTAATTCACAGTTGTTCACTGATCTAATTGAACCGGAAAGGATGGCAAAAATGAACACGCAGAACATTTTCAGAATTGTGATAGCAGCGGCGGGCCTTTTTGGGATGGCTTCAATGAGCCTGGCAATGGAGGGTGCGTGGACGCAAAAGGCTGACATGCCCACCCCACGGGCTGGCGTTTCCACCGGCGTAGTGGATGGTAAG
>LJTR01000150.1 GCA_001303465.1 Phycisphaerae bacterium SG8_4 | reverse complement strand
AGTGGGCGGTACTGGACTTGAACCAGTGACCTCCTGCGTGTCGAGCAGGCGCTCTAGCCGACTGAGCTAACCGCCCCGGCTAACGGAAGCTCACAATACCGCAGAAGAACACGAAAGGCAAGAAGTTTTTTGGAATTATACCTTTCAGCCCTTCAGGGTAGTGAATTCTTGCGAGCAGAACCATAACCGGTTATTGTGAGGCCACTTACCCGCGCAAGAACGGCAATTTAAAGTCGGGAACACAATATTGCAGAGCCGCTTTACCCACGCAAGAGCAGGAATTCGCAATCGGGAGCATTATGTCATTCCAAATTTCTTCTGATGACAGCTGCAGACGATACCGTTCGCTGCGCATTGCCGTGTTCCACGGTCATGGAAATCTGAACACTTTTGCAATCCAACCCATCGTCCGTCGGCGTGCGGGTGAAAGTCATGGCAGCAACATTGTCGCAAAGGACGTACTGCTGGCCGTCACTGTTGGTCACCAGGTACAGCTTTTCGTCGCCGGCTGTAAACCGATAGGTAATATCTGCCCCAGTTGAAGTAAAGAGGCTGCACTCATTGGCCGGCGAGGCGGGATTGACAGCCGTCGCGGTCCTGAGCTGACTTGTCATTCTCAGCAATGCCTGGCGGGCGGCGTTGACGGTCTTGAAGATAGCCTCGTTTTCCCGATAGTTTATTGCAGAAGCGTTGAAGGCAACTGCAACTGCGACGAGCAGCATAGCTCCTATAGCCAGAGCAAGCAACAGCTCGACGATGGAAAAGCCAGTTTTGTGTCTCGTATTTCGCATTTTGCATCTCGCAATTCTTGAGGCGATTGGCCTGGGAAGCTCGATATCGCTCAATATCGCGCACGCAGCCAGCTTGCCGAGCTGATTTCCTGCCCGTTTAAGAATACCCGCACGGTCACTCGAACAAAGTCGCTTGTATGGTCGCCCACTACCTGTTCGAAATCCGAGGCGCTGACGTTTTCAACGGTTATCTGCTGGGAAAATGCGGCCGAATCGTTTAGAGCTGCTCTGTCGGCGTTTATCGGCGGCGAGAAGACCGCTGTGTCAAAGTCATCAAGGTCATCATAAGTTGCCAATGTTTCGCCGCCTTCGGGCCCAAATGTTGCTACGCCGGTTTCCGGGTCAATTACCGAGAGCAGGGCAGTAAGCTCGCGGATTTCTCCGAGCAGAAACTCGGCGCTTGACAAGTTGGTCCCGGCGCCGTTGGCCCTGGTTAGCGCACTGTTGGCTGCCAGCAGAGAAGCGACCGCAAGACCCACGAGCAGTATTGCGATCAATATCTCAATTAGCGAAAAACCGTTTTTGCATCGTTTATTCTGCATTGTTCTGCTCCCCAGGTCAGAACAGGCGAGTGGTGCCCCGAAATGCCGGGGCACAGGCAGACAGTCTACTTGCCCATTACGAGACTCGACATCTTGAAGATCGGCAGGATTATACTCATCGCAATAAAGCCAACGAGAACACCCATACAGACTATCATTATTGGCTCAATCATTGACGTCACTGCCTTGATTACGGTCTTCAACTCTCTTGCGTAATAATTTGAAACGTCTCTGAGCACATCGCCCATCGCACCCGAATCTTCGCCGCTTCTTATCATCTGAACGACGTTGTTGGGCATCAGGTTGTGCTGGCTCAAACTGGACGCGATCTTTTTGCCCTGACGGACCTCTTCATGAACGCTCAGCCACATCTTCTTATAGAGGGTATTTCCCGCTATATGGGCGGTTATCGCGAGTGTGTTCAATATCGGAACGCCCGCTTTTGTCAGCACCCCCATTGTGTGCATACTTCGTGTTATGTAGAGACTTTCGCAGAGCGTTCTTATCAGGGGCAAGGTGAGTTTCACCTTGTCCCACCATTGGCGGCCGCCTGAGGTGCCAATAAAATACCAGAATGCCCAGAACATTGCGGCGACGCCCGGGATGATGAAATACCAGTAGCCGCGCATAAATGCGCTGCTGGCCATAAGAGCCTTCGTGGCGGCCGGCAGCAGATGCTCCTTGCCGGCAAAAATGGCGGTAAATCTTGGCAGAACAAAACACAGCAGGAAGACAGTCACCGATACTGCCATGATGGCAATAATGATCGGATACACCATCGCCCCTTTGATCTGCGAGCGGGTCTCGGCCTCGGAGTCCAGGTACTCGGCCAGTTTCTGGAGCATTCCGCTGAGCGAGCCGCTGATCTCGGCCGCACCAACCATGTTTATATAGAGGTCACTGAAGACCTGCGGGTGCTCGCAGAGCGCCTGCGAGAAACTCTGTCCGGCTTCGATTCGGTTCTTCAGATCGATAATGATCACTCTGAATTTCTGATTGCTGGTCTGCTCGGAGATTGATTCGAGGGAATCCTGAAGGCTTATTCCCGCTCGAATCATCACGGCCAGTTGATTCGTGAAGTTTAGAATATCCTTGGCGCTCGGCCCGAATTCGACTCTGAACTGGCGTATGTTCTGCAGCGCGCTTTGCTGATTCTTTTTTCTGGCAGAATTCCCCTGCGCAGACTCAGACTCTTGGCGCCACTGCTGTTGTTCCCACGGTGCTTGGTTTTGTTGCTGCCAATCGGTCGCTGTGGCAGTTGCGCCTTTGCCGTTTTGTGACGATTCTTCAAGCATATTTGTGTATCCTGTGTTTCTGTCTGTATCGGCCAGGCATTGTCGGCACGGAGGCGGCGACAGGCTCAACCATCAACCATGTCAAAGCCAAAGCTGGCTATCTTGTCAGGGCGGGCTCCTTTTTCGGAGATTGAGCCACTTCGACTTCATCCATGGGTGTAAGTGTTTTCTCCATCTTCGCGGGACTGCTCGAACGCATTATTGCTTCTTCTCTGTCTATGTAACCCTTGAAATACATCTCAGAAATGCTGTTGTCGAGATTCACCATACCCAATCTGCGGGAAGTCTCAATTATGTTGGGGATCTCATAGATTCTGTTTTCACGAATGCAGTTTCTGACCGCCGAGGTGCAGAGCAATATCTCCACACACGGGACCATCCCTGGTTCGTCAACTCGTCTGAACAGGGTCTGCGAGATAACAGCCTGCAGAGTATTGGCCAGCATCGTACGGATCTGATTCTGCTGACCCGCAGGATAGATATCCACGATTCGTTCGATAGTCTGTGCAGCATTTATCGTGTGCAGGGTGCTGAACACAAGGTGTCCGGTTTCAGCGGCCGTAATTGTAGATCCGGTGGTCTCCAGGTCTCTCATTTCACCGACCATGATGATGTCAGGGTCCTGCCGTAACGCATGCTTGAGGCCGGACGCAAAGTCCGTGGCGTCGCAGCCAATTTCACGCTGCTCGATCATGCTTTCCCTGTTCTCGAGCATATATTCGACGGGATCCTCCAACGTGATTATACGCTTCCTGTACTTTGAGTTTATCAACTCGACCATCGCGGCGAGCGACGTGCTTTTGCCTGAGCCTGTGTGCCCGGTTACGAGCACTAGGCCTCTTGGCAGGTCCGTCAGCTCTTTGATTATCGGCGGCAGATGCAAGTCATCCAGAGCGGGAATCTGGTTAGGAATCACTCTGAACGAAATTGCGATTGTATCCCGCTGATAATGTGCGTTAACGCGGAAACGGTGCCCGTCATCGAGGTTGGCGGAGAAATCAAGGTCTTTCTTTTCGTCAAAGACTTTGAACCTCTCGGGCCCAATCATGGAAAGAACCATCTCTTCGGCGTCTTTGTCGCTGACGGCAGGAAGATCCAGATCGATCAGTTCGGTGTTGCGCCGCAATATCGGGGGCATCCCCACATTGATGTGCAGGTCGCTTGCATCATTATCTATAACATTCTTCAATACCGTCTTTATATCTACCATTTCATGTTTCCTTCAATGTTCTTTTGGGGGACAATTGCGAGTTAACGAGACAGTATTATTCGGACAGCCTCAACACAATCTCCACACTTTCTGATTGGGCGCCGAATCGCTTTTCATCGGGCCTGGGTTCCCATTCGAGCTTGACAAAAGTATCACCAATTTGGCGAACCTTGAAACCCTCTACGGAATCCCCCTCATAGAAGATGTCACTGCCGACCATACAGCAGTTGCCCCGGCCTGTTTGCATTATGCCGGAGAGCTCCAGGCCTTTTGCTTTTTCTTGTATCTGCTGTCGCCAGAGATTCTCGACATCAATCTCGGGAACGATCCTGGTCGCCTGGGGTTCTTCCTTGGCGCCCGCCAAAAACAGTTCGAGCCTGAAGGGATTCTTCGCGAGTTCACTGACTTGGACCTGAAGAACGTCGGAGAACTCATAGAACTTCCTGACGATCTCATCCATCCTGCCGAACACTTCAGACTTGACGCCTGTCAGTCGGGTGATAGCTGCTTCGATCCTTGCCCCTTCGGTCTGGTCGGTGGCCGCTGAAGCCGCCTGAGGCGAGCTCTCTCTGATCATGAACCAGAGGCAGATCAGCCCAATGATAAACAGAACTGCAAGCACGACGGTACTATTGCGAGCTCGCTTTCCATGCTCCGCTACGGTTAGGTAAGACTGGTCCTGCGATTTCTCACTGCCGTTACCCTTCGACCCGGCGGTGACAGCATTCTGTTTTTGTCCCGGCAGATTCCCAACGCCTTGTTCTTTTTGAAAAGATAGCATAGCTTTGCCCAATCGACTTCTTATCCAATTCAAAATATGCTGTCGGTCAGCTGACAATATTCTGGAAGAATATGCTGACTATGAAATCGGCCGTTATCTGGCCGTCCTGTTCGGTGTGTTTGTCCAACTCAAGCTCACGAATCTTCATTATTCGTGGCAGTTTCTCAAGCTCTAAGAGAAAGGAGTAGAACGAACTGAAGTTGCCCTCAAGCTCCATCTTCAGCGGCTGCTCAATGTAACCGCTGTTATCCTTTCTCTTGAGAGTACGAATGGTTTTGGGCTTGAGACCTTGCTTTTGTGCGATAACAGTGACCTGTTCGAGCACCTCGTGAATTTGACTCTTGGGAGGTAATTTGCTTTCAAAGAACTCTATCGCCTCCTGCAATTGTTCGAGCTGCTTGGTCATATCTTCTGCCGCAGCTGTGGCCTTCTGGAATTTGGCCAACTGAGCCAGTTTGGCGTCTACACGGCTTTTTGTCTCGGCCAGGTTTGCGTTTGCCGGTTTGATCATATATTGGTAGCCGGCCGCGGCTACACCCGCCAACAAAACAAAGAACACCGCTTTTCTGAAGTTTCCTGTCATGATTTTACCCTGATCCTATTGCAGTAAACCGATTTTGCATGTGAGGGTCGACAATCGGCGCCGATGCTAGAAATTCCACACTGCATCGGATGCTTTGCCCTTGATCCCCTCTATATTATCCTTGGTCAGATGGACGTCCTTTCTGAGTATTGCCGTCAACTTGAACTGTCTGAACGTGTTGTCCTCGATCTTACACTCTACTGACTCCACGAGCGCCACGGTGTCCAGGAGACTCGAATCACTGAGCCGCTCGATATATGCGGCGACCTGAAGGTCGCTCGGCGCCGTGCCACCAATGCTTATGTGCGTCTCCAGCAGATTCTCCGGGTTCTCACTCTGTTGTATCTGACCGGCCTGCGCCAGCCCCTGCGTTTCAGATGCCTTCTGCCGGGCCTGTGCTGCCTGATACTTGCTGGTTGTAGTGCCTTTGCCCTCTCGCTTTGATTGCTTCTGGATCAGGTCAAGCTCAAGCAGGGACACGCCTGGAGGCAGGTTATTCGTCAGCGACGCCAACAAGACGCTTCGGGGCACTGGCTCAAGCAGTTCGGCTGTGGTGAGAGCCGTCTTCATCATCTCCCTGCGTTTGTCCTGCAACTGCTCGAACTGTTTAATCACCTCTTGAACCTCGGCCATTCTGGCGTTGGCGAGCTCTTCATTCGTGCTGCACGCACGCTGGCGTATCTTGATAGCCACGAAAGAACCCCCAAGTGCCGTCATCACCACTGCGAGCAGCACAAGAAACACAAGGTTAGTTCTGCGGGATTCATTACCCTGAACATAATCATCGGGAACAAAGTTTATATTTGCCATTCCTGGTCTACCTCCTCTTGTCACGGCAACTAAGGATGCTGCCCGGCCCGTGCGCCATCCGCCTACGAAAGGCTGAGTCCGAAAACAACGGCCCAGTTGATGTGACTTTCTCTCCTATCTATCTGATTACCCAATCGCCCCTCATCGTTATCGTCCCGACCTAAGCGACAGGATTTTCCTATTTCGACTGCCGCCAGGCAGTCTCCCATCTGTGCCGGCATCTCCAACTGCTTTGCTATTGTTGCATATATGTCTCTGCCTGCAGATTGACCTGAAAGAAAAATCAATCGCTCTATCAGGGCGTTTCGGTACATCAAGGAGAACTGCCGTTTGCACGCAGTCAATTCCATCACTAATCTCACAGCCGCCTGCTCATCATCGAGCCTTTTGGCCCCTATCGGCAGCGAACGAGCCAGGAGCAGATTCGCATGGCGACAGATAACCACGTTAGTGCAGTCGGCTTCGACGCAAATGAGCATTACGACCGCTTCAAGATCGGATTTACGGCGGCCGAAAAACTTGACGTAGCAGTTTGCGAGAGCCGCGGGCCAGACGCCTATAGACTTGATCGACAGGCCGGCCTCTTCGTATATCGCCAAATGTCTGTCGATGATTCTGCGCTCGGTCGCCATAACCAGGACATTGTCCTCTTCCGTCGGGATGTATTGCATCATCGTGTTCTCATGAAGAGACTCGAACGGAAGCTTCTGTTTTATCTTCGAGAAGATGGCATCCTGGAGGTCACCGTTCTTGGGCTTTGGCATCTTCATGTGGTCGATGAACACATCACTCGTCGGCATGGCCGCGATGACGTCCTTGCCCTGGAAGTTCCCGTATGTGGTCAACAAACGTACGGTTTCAATAGCCCATTTCTGCCAGTCACTGCTTCCTGGCTTCATGTCAGCGGGCATTCTCTTGCTGTTGCCTGCGAGCAGGTTAGTGCCAGTTCCGTTGTTGGCGAGTTGCGCCAGCTTGAGATCGCTGTGCCCGAGATCTACACCGATGGGACCTGTATGGTTCTTCTTAAATCCAAGCATCTCTCAGATTACACCTTCATAAAACGACTCTGTCCTGCTCCTCCTTTGCGACAAATGGAATCCTAACTAAAATATATGAACAGAAGCCAGAGGAGCCAACCGCAGACGAGAAGATTAGATGCTTATTTGCCGATGTATGTGGGAAGATTGGGACCAGTTCTGATAATATCGGCGATTCGGACTCATCGGCAAGATTTTGTGCTTACAAATCGAGTGAATCGTCTTGAAGTTTTCCCGTGACGAGAGAACATTTGCAGGATCGATCCGGGGGCAGGCTTGGGTCCGACAGCTCAATTATTCCGCTTTGAGCTGGCGTCTCATCAAGTCAGCAATCGCCCTTTGCACGGGTTTGTCCTCAAACAGCACTTCATAGATCGCGTCTGTTATCGGCATCTCGACGTCGAACCGTTCGGCAAGAGCAACAACCGATTTGCAGGTGGCGGCGCCCTCAACAACCGATTCGGTAGCATCCCGGGCCTGTTCAACGGTCAGGCCCTTGCCTATCCTTTCGCCGAACGCACGGTTCCTTCCCGTTGGCGAAATGCAGGTTGTCACCAGATCGCCCAAGCCTGTCAGGCCCGAAAAAGTCTGTGCTCTGGCGCCCATTGCAGTGCCCAGGCGGGTTATCTCAGCAAGCCCTCGGGTCAGAAGGGCCGCCTTGGCGTTGTCTCCGGCACCCGTGCCGTCAATGATTCCCGCGGCGATCGCAATAACGTTCTTCATCGCACCCGCCAGCTCGACCCCGACAATGTCTGTATTGGTGTAGACACGAAACCAAGGAACGTTGAGAGTACGCTGGACTTGTTTGGACAATTCCCTGTCCCGGCTGGCCACACAAGCCGTTGCCGGCAATCTCCTGGCCAGCTCATCGGCAATTGTCGGTCCGCTCAGCACAACCAGTTTGTCATCCCGGCCCGAGCGCAGAATCTCGGCCAGTATCTGAGTCGGACGCAATAACGTATCATTTTCGACGCCTTTGGTGACCGAGACGATGGGAACTGCCTCGGGGACGTGTCCTTTCAGCCTGTTCCAGACACGGCGCGTAAACTGACATGGCACCGCCGAAACAATGAGATCTGCTCCGGACATGATACGCCGGTCATCAGGCTCGAATCCGAGCTCTTCTGGCAGGCTGTAACCGGAAAGGAACTTCTTGTTCTCGCGATCCTGCTCAATCTGAGACAATTGCTCGCGGTCATGCCCCCATATCCGCGCCGTGATTCCCTTCTCACAGAGCAGCAGACCCAGGACAGTGCCCATTCCACCATCGCCGATTATGGAAATATTCTTGAACATAGCGGTTGATTACAGCAATCTACCCGGGAAATGTCAATGCTGAGGTTTGTTGCAGTTCCGGGCATCTTTTTCGTTGACATCAGTTCCGGGGACCGGTATAATAAGCCTGTAAGTAGTGAATATGTGAGTATTTTGGTGTGCTTTTGTGCCTTGCAGACGCCAAAGACACCTATCGGCCGATAGAATAAGGAGAAATGATGAAGAGCGTTTCTTTGTGCAGGGTGGTCCTGACTGTGATTCTGGGAGTATTTTTCTTGCTGCCGGGCGGTTGTAGTTCCTCTGACTATGAGCAACCCGGTGAGACGGCTGCAGAGGGCCGTAGAAGGCATCTGCGCAATGCCAGAATCAATCAGGGGGAGTTGATGGCGGACATAGACAAGTTTATGCTAAGCGATAGGCCCAGCAAACTCACCGACAAAAGAATACCGTAACTCACATTCCGCCGGTCGTGTTGCGGACATCCTGATCACACGCACAAAGATGTCTCGGCTGTAATGCGGTAGGGGTGGCTTTTGTCCTGAGACCACGCCTGGTGCAGAGCCCATGATCGCGGCAGAGCACCACACTTTATGTTGTTTTGAAATTCCTGCTGTCTCGGTATAATAGATTCCTCGCAAACAATGCGGGGAATTGTTATATCCAGAATGCTTCAGACCCGAAATCAAGGAGTTGCAGGATGAGATCAGGTTTCAGAACGCCAAGAGGATTACTGATTGTGCCCTTGGCGACGTGCGGACTTTTCTTGGGCTTCGCGGCGATGGCCGACGCTGCCAGCAGCCTCCGGATAGAGCTGAAACCCTTGGCCGAGCAACAGGACCCCAACGAGACGAGCGAGAACAACAAGTGGGACGTATCCAATCCGCCCGGACCTACGGATGTGGTCCATATCGACACTCGCGAGGGCACGTGGATGAGTCTGGATGTCAGCCCTGACGGATCCGACATCATATTCGACCTTCTCGGAGATATTTACAGGATACCTATTGCCGGGGGCGAGGCCCAGGCCTTGACCGAGGGTGTGCCCTGGGACATACAGCCGCGCTACAGTCCGGACGGCCGGTACATCGCGCTGACGAGTGACCGCGGAGGCGGTGACAACATCTGGATCATGGACCGCGACGGGTCCAATCCCAGGCAGGTCACCAAGGAGGATTTTCGCCTCCTCAACAGTCCTGTCTGGACGCCTGACGGACAGTACATAGCGGCGCGAAAGCACTTCACATCCAAACGTTCCCTTGGCGCCGGCGAGATATGGCTCTATCACGTCTCCGGCGGCGAAGGCGTCCAGATGACCAAGCGACCCAACGACCAGA
>LJTR01000149.1 GCA_001303465.1 Phycisphaerae bacterium SG8_4 | reverse complement strand
AGCAGGGTCAGGGCGGCAGACAGAGCGCCGCTGCGAACGCCGAAGCCAGGCTGAGAATGCTCCAGGCCAGGCAGCGGGCGCTGCAGCAGCAAGTTTCGCAATTGAAGCGTGACCTGGAGCAGCTGCCGCAAAGCGCCGACGGCGACCCAGGTCAGGGAAGGGCCGAGGCACAGAAGCACCTGGACGAGGCTGTTACCAGGATGGATGACTTTCAGGAGAAACTCGCCCAGGCGCGCTACCGGGCGGACATGGGCCGCGGGGATTCCGAGGAGGCCCTCGAGTTAATGGAGGCAGCCAGACGCCAGATGGATATGGCCAGACAGGCGCTCGATGGCGAGCTTGCGCCGAGCGACGAAGAGAAGCTCGCACAAGAGGCTCAGAAGATGGCTGAGCAGCTCGCCGAAAACGCCGAAGCCCTTGACGAATCTGTCACACCTGAGCAGGAGCGGGACATGCTCGCCCTGCTGGAAGAGGCCAAACGTCTGCTCGAGACGATGCCGGAACCACAGTGGACGACGATAGACCAGAGCGAAGGCACTAGGTCGACGGCAGGTCTCGTTCTTACGAGAGGCCCGGAACTGGCCCCAGCCGAGGTGGCGAGACAGTTGGCCCGACAGTTCTGGTCGATCTCCATAGACGCCAGGAAACGCCGGCAGCAGTTGAGCGAAGACGAGTCTTCCGACGTGAAGTTTTACGGACAGGAGAACGAGTTTTTTGAAAACGCGGCGAAGTTCGACGCCGAATCGGTGCAGGAATGATATTAGTTGACTATCCGGGACATTTTATTGCGGGCTTGCTTCTGGCAGTCTTTGCTGTGCTCGTGTCGTTCGCCTTTCGTCTCGGCGGACAGCAAAACACAAAACTGCAACCGTACAGGATGCCGCTGATTCTGCTGCACTATGCCTCGATTCTGATCCTGCTACTGATACTGTGGAATCCATCGCGAGCCAAGGTCAGCAAGACGCTATCGAGCAATTCTGTGCTGGCAATATTCGACACCAGCCAGAGCATGTCGGTCGTCGAGGACGCGCAATCGACCAGGCTAGATAAGGCGCTCAGCCTGTTTGAAGAGAGATTCCGCCCCCTCGATGATAACGGCGCCGCCTATAGAATCTTCGGATTTGACCGCCAGAGCTACCACAGCGGTTCGGCGGACTTCCTGCAACGCTGGGGTTCGCAAACGGACATGCACAGCGTGTTGGCAGCGCTGGGCAAATATGACATCACGGACTATTCTGACAGAGACCAATCGACTAAAAAGGGCAAGGTCGTAGGGGCGGTCATCTTCACGGACGGCCAGGCGGACGACAAGAACATCGAGACATATCTGCCGCTGAACGACAAGGATTTTCAAATGATCTTTGTCGGTGTCGGCTCAAGGGGCAAGCAGACCGACATCGCGATAACGTCGATCAATGCCCCCGCGCGGATGGCGATCGATACAGCCTGCAAAATCTCAGTGGCCGTTGCCGCCAGAAACCTACGTGACAAGTCTGTGACAATCGAGCTGCTCAGAGACGATTACGTGATAGGTTCACAGGAGATTGCCTCCGACCGATTCGCGCAGAGTCGCCCGCAGGCAGATTCTCCGGAGACCGACGTGAAGGTGGAGTTCACTGTCGGTGCGGATCGACTCGGCAGCTGTGCCCTCTCGGCCCGCGCAACCGCCGTTGAGAACGAAGTAAATCGGTCAAACAATGTTCGCAGCACGATGATAGAGGTCGTCGAAGAAACCAGGCTCAAAGTCCTTTTCTATTCGCAAGTGGCAAATTTGAATGTCGGCAAGGTACGGCAGGTCCTGGCCAGAGACGACAAGGTCCAACTGGATCTGAGCCTGGATGTGGTCCGAGACCTTGAGTTGGCCGATAAGGCAGCGAAGGCCTCCGGCTACGTCAAGCTGCCCGGCGACAGGCGCGGATTCTACGAGTACGACATCATAGTCCTCGGGCCCTGCGATCTTGAGGCCCTGACGAAGATACAGGTGGACAGCCTTTACAGTTTCGTCGTCGACAGAGGCGGCGGACTTATCCTGCTACCGGGCAAGGCTGACTTCGGACCGGCCGCATGGATCAACAGAAAGGCCAGATCGCTTGTTCCGGTCGTCTTCGATCTCGACGAGCCAACGATCTGGCCGGCAAATCCGGGTGATATCGAGTTGACACTAGAGGCAATAGACAGCAAGCTGGTCGGTCCCGAAATGCTGCAGGACTACGACCAGCAGGCCTTGCCGTACTATCGAATCTCCCACAGCAAGCCCGCCTCCACAACGCTGGTCTCGATCAACGATACCCCCGTTGTTTCCATTCATCGAGTCGGCCGCGGCAGGGTCTGTCTGCTCAACGCCTCGCAGCTTTTCAGATGGTATCGGGAAGACCTCCAGGGCGGGCCGCTCTACAAGATCATGGCGGCCCTGACAGCCCATTTGGGCAAGATAACCAGCCGTGAGGCCGGTGTGGAATTATTTGCAGAGCGAGTCGCCGATCAGACAAACAAGGTGAGGTTCGAGGCGTACGTTTGTGACAGCTCGTTCGATCCTGTCGGCGGTGCCAACGTGCTGCTCAGTTTCGGAGAAGACATCGTGAGTATGCACCACAGAGGCCAGGGCCATTACGTCGCGGAGGTTGAGAACATCAAAAACCAGGCAATCGTGGCAACGGCCCAGGCGGAGGCTGACGGCGTCTTCCTCGGCGAAAAGACCATCGCCGTGAACCTGCCGCCCGTTAGAGGCGAGATGACCAATATCGAGCTGGACGAAGAATTCCTTCAGGCGCTCGCAAAGAAGGTCAACGGAAAGTACGTCCACGCCGACGATGTCGATGAAAATATCGCGCAGATGTTCGAGGCCCGGGCTAGCACAAGTAGTTCGCGCCAAATGACCAGTATCTGGCCCGATTGGCTTCTACTCGCAATCCTCTGCATGTTGCTCACCGCAGGCTGGTTTATCAGGCGGTCAATCGGTCTTGTTTGAAAGGTGTCAGTTGCTGACATGAATAGAATAATAGCTGCAATCATGGTGACGATAGCAAGCACATCGACGATCTTTGCAAGCTCGAGCACGGGGCCAAATCCGAAGCTAGCAGAAGACCACAATACGCATGCCCTTATTGTCACCGGCATCAACAAGGATGCAAAGGACCGCCAGACCAAGGACAAAGCCGTGGTGGACCTCAGCAGTCTTCTGCTCAACAACGCCTCGGTCAAACGCGACCGGCTGGGCGTGCTTGCAAACAGCCGGTCACTGGTCCGGACCGCATCAGACGTCTCAACAGCCGAGAATCTGAAAGAACGGTTAGATGCGTTTACCGCCGCCGTAAATCCTTCAGACAGATTCATATTCTACTACGTGGGCCAGGCAAACGTCGTGGGCGAGCAGTTGCGTCTGAATCTACCAGGCGCCGATATTACGCACGAACAACTGGCCGAGTGGCTCAAGCCGATCAAGGCATCTTCGATACTTGTAGTACTGGATTGCCCGGGCGCTGGGCTAGCAATCAAGGCCTTGACCGGAGAAGGCAGGATTGTCATAGCCGGCTGCACGGCCGATCAGCCTTACAGTACGCGATTCAGCGCATACTTCGTGCCCGCACTCGGCGACAATGAAAGTGACACGGACAACGACGGCAAGATTTCACTGCTGGAAGCATTCACGTATACTTCGAAGCAATTGGATAGCTTCTATCGCGGCATGGGCCTGCTAAGAACTGAGACACCGCTGTTGGAGGACAACGGAGACGGCGAACCGAGCGACGAGCCCTGGAGATTCAAACAGGACAAAACAGATGGCGCGGCGGCCTCGAAGTTTTTCCTTTCGAGGACGCCAGCGTCATGAGTACTCTTGAGGCCTCCTTTTCGCCTGTTAAAGCCGGATTTGCGATAGTAGAAGGAGTTCTGACGCGGGACTCTTCCAAAAAGAAATGAGGAGCAGTTATGTCATGTAGGCAACAGTGCAAGAGAATAAGCCGAAGGCAATTCTTGAAAAGAGGAGGCGGCCAGGCCCTCGGAGCGGCATTGGCGGCGACCGGGTTTGGCTCGACAATTGAAGCTGGCGAGCCTAACAATGGCCCGGACGACCTCGACAAGTACGACTTCCTGATGCCCAGGGTGAAGTTCACACACGAGAAACGGGAAGTAGACCGATGGAACGTCCGGCCGGGCGGAGATGCAAACCTGCTTAGAGAACTCAGTTCGGCTATCCGCTGCAGGGTCAAACCGATAAGACGGGCATATGACTGGCAGCCTCAATGGTCGGCCGAGGGCCAGCTCAACGCAGTAGTGGCCTTTGACGAGCTCAAAGATCTGGAGAAATATCCCTTTCTCTTTATGACAGGAGAAAACCATTACACGTTTGATGACAGACAGAAGGCCAATCTGAAAGAGTACATTCTCCGCGGCGGATTCCTGCTGATGGACGACTGCGTTGTCGCAAGCGGCGGCGATTTCTTTTACCAGAGCTCGTATGCACTTCTGGAAGAGGTCTTCTCCAGCGGAGCTCTCAAGAGGATACCACCGGAGCATGAAGTGTTTCACAATGTATACGATTTAGGCGAGACCGGTCTTCCGTTAATGCAGCAACTTACGCCCATACCGATACCGGGCTTCAGACGGCCCGCGCAATCGCCGATACCACACATGCACGGACAGAACCATGGCGCCAGGGGAGTTTTTATAGGCGATCGCCTCGCAGTATTCTTGAGCTCGACGGATCTTCACTGCGGCTGGTGCGACAGTCGCGGCCAGGTATTTGGCAGACACAACTACGAGAAAGCCATTCAAATGGGGATCAACATCATCATGTACGCCATTTCGCATTGAATCGCCCAGAGCATTCACGTGACTGGTGAAAAGGCGCTGTCTTATCTACCCTGGATATGCTATAATACCCTTTAGGGTAGTAAATTCCCGCGAGCAAGATCATAAACTATTATTGCAAAGGTACTTGCCCGCGCAAGGACGCGATTTTTCAATCGGGAACGCCTTAATTGAAGCTTTTCTGTGTGATGGCTAGGCGTTCCATCCTTTTGGGAGGCCCTCGAGGGTCAAGTAGGCTGCCGGTGGTCCAAATCAACAGCAAAGAAGATACTGGAAGGTGTTTGGATATATGCGAATTCTCTCGCTTGCTCTTGTTATAACCGTATCTTCAGTCGGTATTGTCAAGGCCGACTGCCCTGCCGCTGATCTCACCGGTGATTGCCGGGTCGATCTGCTGGACGTGCAAGTCCTGGCCGCCCAGTGGCTGGCCCCGTCCGAAGACTGCCCCGATGGCGGCTGCGCCGATCTCGATGGTGTCGACGGGGTAAACATGGCGGATTTTGCTCTGCTGAGCCGCCACTGGCATGAGGCAGGCATTCCCCTGACAATCAACGAAGTCATGGCGTCCAATCGCAACTCTATCCGGGACCCACAGGGACAATACGATGACTGGATCGAGATATACAACGCCGGCTCCGATCCTGTCGATACAGGCGGCATGTATTTGACCGACAATCCGGATGATCCCATGCAATGGCGGATTCCAGCCAACAATCCCGCCGCCACCACAATCCCGGCAGGCGGCTACCTGTTGATTTGGGCCGACGACGATCCCGGCGACGTCGGCCTGCACGCAAATTTCAAGCTCGATGCCGACGGTGACCGGGTGGCTCTGTTCGCAGCCGACGGCAGCACTCTGATCCACAGCCTGGAATTTGGCGACCAGACTTCGGATATCTCATTCGGCAGCTACCCTGACGCTGCTGACAATTCGCGATTTCTCGCCAATCCCACGCCGGCAGGAGCAAACGACGGCGCGTATCTGGGCGAGGTGGAGGCGCCGAAATTCAGTCACAAACGCGGTTTCTACGATACGCCCTTTATGGCTACCCTCGCCACGGAAACCGAAGGCGCTACCATCCACTATACGCTCGACGGCGCCGTCCCTTACGAATTTGTCGGGCGCTTTCCAAGGGGAGCGGCCTATACCGGCCCGATCTCCATCAGCAGGACTACCTGTCTTCGAGCCAAGGCGATAAAGCCGGGATGGAAGGACTCGGCTCTGAAGACTGTCACCTACGTGTTGAATGCCAGCGACGCGGTCAAGTCGCTGCCGCTGATTTCCCTTGTCGGAGACGAGAACAGGACGTTCTATGAGCCGGACGGTGTCATGGCTATCGTCGGCGGTTCGTACAGCGATACGTGGCTCTCGAGCGGCCCGACAAGCTACAACAATCCGATGCGCCGGGGAATGGGATATGAGCGTCCCGTGTCCTTTGAGTGGATCCAGCCCGAAGACAACTCAGGCTTCCAGGTCGATTGCGGAATCCGGGTTCACGGAAGCGACTACATGCGCCCGCGATATCGCCGACAGGACGGCTATTGGTCGGGCAACGGGAAGTTTGCCTTCAGACTGTATTTCCGCGGGATATACGGTCCGAGTTGGCTGGAGTATCCGCTCTTTCCCTTCGAGGTCGAGCGTTTCAAGAGCATAGTCCTGCGGGGAGGCCACAATGACAGGGTAAATCCCTTCATCAAGGACGAAG
The DNA here is from genome assembly GCA_001303465.1 of Phycisphaerae bacterium SG8_4. Taxonomy (GTDB): domain Bacteria; phylum Planctomycetota; class Phycisphaerae; order Sedimentisphaerales; family Anaerobacaceae; genus SG8-4. Next base: position 3,184 of record LJTR01000149.1, on the reverse strand, counting down.
TGATCCGGCGTCTGCAGAAGGACATGGGTCATGTGTCCAGCGGAGGGACAATGGCCAATTTGTTCATCAACGGCGAATACAAGGGGTACTTTAATCCCTGTGAACATATCAAAGACGCGTTCTGCCAGCAGTGGTACGGAGGCATCGAACCCTGGGACGTAATGACCATGAGCGGCATTCGGGACGGAGACGCCGTTTCATGGAACGCCCTGCTCAATTACGCGCGCAACAACGACCTGTCAGAGGATGAGCATTATCAGTATGTCAGCAAACGGCTCGACATCCCGGCGTTTATCGACTATCTCATTCTCCAGCTCTGGGCCGCAAACTGGGATTGGCCGCAGAACAACTGGTCCGCGGCGGCCGAGCACTCGGACGAAGGCGTATGGAGATTCTTCATCTGGGACGCCGAAGGCACCTTCGGACCGGCCGATATCAACAAGTCGGGTTTCACTGATTTTCCGAGTTGGGCCGCCCAACCCAGCGGGCTTAACAACCTCCAGACTCCCATAGCCTGGTTCTATCGGGCACTCAAGGCAAGCGAGGTCTTCAAACGTCAGTTCGGAGACCGCTTGTACAGGCATTTCTACAATGACGGCGCTTTGACGGAAACCAACGTCAGCGGGCGATTCCTCGAACTCCGCGATCAGATGCGGGGCGTTATTGCCAGCATGGATATGTACACACTCACTGGCTGGGCGCCGAACCGCCGGGACATCTTCCTGGACATATGCCGACGGGAAGGAGTGTTCACCTCCCCCGGCCCTATCTTCAAAGTAAACGGTCTGCCCCGGAACGGCGGTCACCTATCGAGGTCAGAGGCACTCGCCATGACGAATCAAGGCAGATTTCAAGTCATATACTATACGCTGGACGGTTCGGATCCACGTCCTGCCAAGACAGCGCCGCCGGTGGGCACAATCAATACTATCCTGGTGCCTGAAGATGCCGGCAAGCGAGCGTTTGTCCCGATACGAACGGCCAGCGACAGTTGGAGGACAAGCGGCGCTTTTGATGACTCGGCCTGGCCCTATGGGAGCGGCGGCGTTGGTTTCGAAAGGCGGCGAAGTCAGATTTATGGAGACCTGATCGGCCTGAACGTCGAATCGCAGATGTTTGTCAAGAACCCGACGTGCTATGTCCGTATTCCGTTTACCTTCAACGGCGCGCTCGGCGACCTGAGCTTGATGACACTGAGAGTCAGATACGATGACGGCTTCGTCGCCTATCTGAACGGCACCGAGATAGCCAGGCGGAATTTCACCGGCACACCGATCTGGAATTCACATGCCGACGACGTCCGGCCCGACAGCGAGAGTGCTCAGTTCGAGGACGTGGATGTTTCGGACTCGCTCGGCGACCTTCGCCAGGGCAGCAATGTACTGGCCATCCACGGCCTGAATTCGTCGGCTACAGACTCGGATTTCCTTCTCTCTGTCGAGCTTCTGGCAGGTCAGGTTGAGCTCGACGTCACCAGCCGAACTAATGTCTTCCAATTCACAGAGCCGATCACCCTGGACCACAGCGCCACACTGAAGGCCAGAGTATTGACCGGTAGCACCTGGAGCGCGCTGAGCGAAGCAACCTTTGCGGTAGGTCCTGTAGCAGAGAATCTGAGAATCACCGAGATTATGTACCATGCTCAGGACCCGAACGAAGAATATGTTGAGTTGGAGAACATCGGAGCCGAAACAGTCAACTTGAATCTAGTGCGTTTCAGCAACGGTATTGATTTCACTTTCCCAAGCATCCAACTGGCGGCGGGCGAAAACATCGTGCTAGTCCACGACCTCGACGCCTTCGAAGAGCGATACGTGACCGGCCGGCATGGCAGGAGTGTCAACATCGCGGGTCAATACACAGGCAAGCTGGACAATGCCGGCGAAAGAATTACACTCGAAGACGCGGCGGGCGAAGTGATTCTGGACTTCAACTACAAAGACGGCTGGCGCCCCATCACCGACGGCGGAGGTTTTTCACTGACGGCTGTAGATCCGAGCAATCCTGATCCGAACAGTTGGAGCAAGAAGGCTGCGTGGCGAGCAAGCACAAATATCGGCGGCTCGCCCGGTCAGGATGACGGCGGCAGCATCCCCAATCCTGGAGCTATTGTAATCAACGAGATCCTGGCCCATTCTCATGCCGACGCCTCGGATTGGATTGAACTGTATAACACTACCGCAGAAGCTGTCGACATTAGCGGCTGGTTCATCAGTGACAGCAAGAACAATCTGACCAAATACGAGATCGCAGCCGGGACAATACTCGACTCCGACCAGTACCTCGTGCTCCGCCAGGACGTTCACTTCGGCAATACGAGCGATCCCGGCTGTTACGTGCCTTTTGCGCTGAGCGAAAACGGCGAACAACTCTATCTGACTTCGGCGCAGAACGGCGTATTGACCGGCTATCGCAGTGCAGAGGATTTCGGCGCCTCGGCAACAGGGGTCTCGTTCGGGCGCTATTACAAGCCCAGCACAGAGGATTACGACTTTGTGCCCATGAGCCTCCTCACGCCCGGTTCGGCCAACGCCGATCCAAAGGTCGGCCCGATAGTCATCAGCGAAATCATGTACAATCCGGATTGGCCCCTCGGCAGCTTGTATACCAACGATCAATACGAATACGTCGAGCTTCACAACGTGACCACAGACGCCGTGACATTGTTCGACTTCGACAAAGGCCAGCCGTGGAAGTTTACCGACGGCATCGATTTCACATTCCCGGACGAGTCGCCCGTTACCATTGCCTCAGGTGAGTATGTTGTGGTAGTTAAGAACCCTGAGGCGTTCTCGTGGCGTCACCCACGCGTCCCTGCAGATAGGATTCTGGGGCCTTACGACGGCCAGCTTAACGACTCAGGAGAGAAGCTGGAGATTTCGATGCCGGGAGACGTCGCCGGTGACGGCGAGCGCCGCTACATCCGCATCGACCGAGTCAACTACAGTGACGGCTTTCACCCTGACGACAGTCTCGGCTCGATAGACCTCTGGCCCACCGAAGCGGATGGTTATGGCAAATCGCTCACACGCAGCAGGCCCGGCGACTATGGCAACGATCCCGATAACTGGATCGCCGCGCCGCCCTCGCCCGCTCAGTAAGGGCTCGCAAAACAATAAGTTGCCGAATTTGCTCCATCAGGTTGGAAGTCGTGATGTTCACAGCATCCGATTAGATCTGTCCC
>LJTR01000148.1 GCA_001303465.1 Phycisphaerae bacterium SG8_4 | reverse complement strand
CGGACATCTCGCGCCAGGGATGCACACCCACGTCGGCTCCGGTGATAAGCAACACGTTGATCTTGGCAGGTTCCTGGGCCCCCGCAGCCGTCACAATAGACATTAAAACACACAAAAACACCAAAGCAAGCAATGAACGCCTCATTTCTTTCTCCTTTCTTCTCAATAATCCAAAGTCAGAGTCCGTCGTGGATCACCCACCGGCCTCACGTGAGAACTACAATTCACGCAATCATAGCAAACTATCTCGGACATGCAAGAAGTATCGGCGCAGGGAGGTCGTCTTAAGACACAGCCCTGATTCGGCGTCGATCCGATCCGGCGGCTCCCGATTGGCTTGCAGGTACAAAGCTGACAACGCCCGCGGTTATCTCGGTGCGGCCGCCTGTTGTTCAGCCCGGAAGACATCGAAGGGCGGGCCGTACTGCCTCAGGTAATAAAGCGAGTAGGACCGTCCAAATACGAGAACCGGCAGCATCGCTACGGTCCCAATGTATGGAAGGGCAAATAGACAGCCTGCGCAACAGCAAGTGATGCAGACGGTGGCCACAACCAGGATACCGATGGTGAATCCAATTACTATCTGGAACAGCAGGTACAGCAGGAAGCGCATTATGTTCGCCGAGAGCACAGGGAGAAACTGGCGCCATGCGGCAGTGCAGCTTGCGGTCTGCAGGAACATGATCGGAATCACAAAGTCAGTGGTGAATTTCTTGACGATCAGCAGCGGGATCGAGATCAGGAATATCCCAAGAATCACTGTGACCACAGTCACGATGATGGTCCTTGCATCGCCTCTGGTCGCCGCGTCGATAAGACACGAGCTGGCGGCCAGCAGGCCTGCTGCAACTACAACAAACCCAATCAACCCCAGAATGATTCTGAACACAAACAGGCTGTCGCCGCGTTCGCGGAACTTATGCCAGGGAACGACAACCTCGCCCTTGTTCTCAACCACACAATGGAGAAACATGAATCGACCCCGACTGCTCAACCACGTAAACAGCAACCACAATCCAACCATGATTGTCAGGCCCAGGATCGCCAGCGGGACAATCCAGATCAGATTCGCCTCGACGAACTCGCGAGCGGCAGCCATGCCTTCTCGTGCCCGCTGCAAAAGGTCATCAAAGTCAAAGGCTCTTCTGCGGAAACCTCCACCACCGGACCCTCCCCTTCCTGATCCACCCCCGCCGCCTCCGGCGCTACCCAATTGTGCCAGCCATGCGCAGAATCCTATAACAAACCACTTGCCCAGATCAAAGGGTCTAAAGAGAACCGTCTTCACCCGCTCGATGGCGGGACCCAAAGGTTCAACCACACTTACATAGAGCTGCTCGCCGTTCATAGGACAAGACCTCCGAGATAGACAAACCAGTTCATCAAGAGCGCTGCCGCCAGCACGACCGCCACATAGTTTCCAGCCGATTGCAGTTCTCTGCTTTCGCTCCGTCTTGCCGACAGGGCACAGATTCTATACGGAATCTGCAGACAGACAAATATAAAAAACGCCGGGCCCAATGAATGAAATTGTGCCGCTTTTGGAACATCGCCTTTGGCAATTGAAGAAAACGAACGCGTCATGCCGCAGAGCGCACACTTCACGTCGAGAGTCTGATACAAAGGGCAACTTGCAGGCCATTTGATGCCGAACATATAGAGTCCGTCGTCGCCATGCCGCAAGAGCAACGATCCGCCCACGGCAAATACGCACAGGCCCAGAACCGCCGTGTGGCACACCCTCGCCTGACCGGACAAAGGTCGCCTACCGGGCATGCTGCGAGTCGAAACCCTTGTCCAATGCTCAAGCATTATATCGTGTCCGTTAACGCCGGCGCGCCAGATACCGTGCATGAGTTACGCGCGCAATTGCTTCAACTGACGAAGCTCCCTTCGCACGGGCCAGTCACCAAAGGCAAGCACGAAAATCATCAATATGTTTACTATCGGAACGAGCATAAGCAGGCCGAGGGCCCAGGAGTAGCCCGTTTTATGAAAGATCGTGCAGGCGATCAGCAGCTTCAGCGGGACGATCACCAACAAGGCCAACACGATTATCCCGATCAGAAATACGGGAACTGCCTCGACTCCACCGGATGAGCTAAAGACAGAGTCCATGTCTATTCCCTTTCAAATGCCCCCGATTTATCGATTTATGTCATTCTGTATCAGACTGACTCACAACCGCCAAGGATGCCAATACTCATCTATCTTGCGCCAAGCCATGCCGAACGCCACAGATAATGGTGGCTCTAACAGTAATGACGCATGGCTGATCGAAAGATTTCGGCTCGTTTACACATTTTTCATCGGAGAACGCACTTTCACGTCGGCACTTCCTCCCCAACAGGCGTAGGCCCGCCCAGGTCTGATTCTTGGCAGAACACGGATGCTCACCTCTTTCTCATGTTGATGTGTGTTATGCCGGCCTCCTGAAACTGCTCGCCGTGTGTTTCAAAGCCCAGCTTCCTGTAGAATCCTACCGCGCCAATCTGTGCCGACAGGTAGAAGACCGTTATTCCGCCGGATCGTCCATGTTCCATTATCGCCACAAGCATCTTTGTCCCCACACCCCGGCCGCGATGCTCGCACAGGACTGCCATTCTGCCGATCTTGCCGCTGCTATCCATTCTCGCAGTTCCTATGGGATTGCCTGACTCATCAGAAGCCAGTACGTGGGAGCAGTCGGGATCTCTGTCATCCAATTCGATACTCTCAGGCACATTCTGTTCTTCTATGAAGACTGCACGCCTGACTGACGTAAGCTCGGCGTGCTTGTCCGACCAGCGTACGACTGATATGACGATATCGGTCATAGCAAACAAGGGTATCGGGATATCAGGCTGTCAGGGTGCACGTTATTTTGCTCCTGATTCAAAATTCCCGTTCTTGCGCGGGTAAGTGGCTTTACAATAACACGTTTTGGTTTTGCTCGCGGGAGTTTAGTGCCCTGAAGGGTATATCAGGATCTCAGGGGATCAGGAATGACCCGGCATCTTCGCCGAACAGCGTGACCCAACTGATATCCTGATACCCACTACCTGATTCACTGATACTCTGATAACCAAGTCCCTCTACATTTCAACTATTGCTCGTCAAGTGCCTTGATGATACATTTCGTGACCTGCTCGCCCAACAGGCGCGAGCCCTCAGGAAAGAAATGTACGTTGCGAGGCCTCTGAATCTCTCCGAGGCGAGCCATCGAGAATGAGTACAGGTCATTCACCGGGACGCCGTGTTTCTTCATTACTCTCTCGGCGGCAACGTTGTAAGCAATCGCATCTCCCTTGACCCTGATCCCCGTCCCGTCCGGCACCGGAGTGGTGTTGGCAAAGATCAGTTTCGCTCCGGTTCTCTTGAGTTTGCTGACCATCTCATCCAGGTTCTTCTCATACTGATCGACCGGTATCTGCTGTCTGCCCTTCTCGACCGCAATATTCTTGCCATTCTCATCAACATATTTCAGGTCGTGCAGGCCGTGATTGAAGTGGATTACATCCCATTTCGTGTCGCCGAGCCATTCGTCAAGTTTCGCCAGCCCATTGGCCGAATGGGCGGCGTTGCCCGGATTGTGCACTACATTCGCTCTGCCCGCCAGCATCTCCTGGACCGGTTTGAAGTAGCCGATGGAGATAGAATCTCCGATTATCAGCACCTCGGCGGGCTCGGGCTCGACATATTCGGCCGTTATCTCCATACCCGTCAACGCCGCGTAGATCACTTTGGCCATATGATACGCGCCCTCGGCGTTCGGGTGGATCATATCCGGAAAGAACTCGGACTTGCCGCTGAGCGGCTCGTAGAGGTCGATCACGGGCACGTCCATCTTGCGGCCTACATTGCCGACAAGCGGGATGACTTCGTCTCTGATACGAGAATCGCTGATTCCCCAGCGATCAGGATAGGCCGGGACGGGATTGCATATCCAGATGCGCGGCTCGGCAGGCAGATCCGCAAACTCATCGATCATTTCGCAATAGTCCGAAACAAATTCGTCCTTGAATTTCCAGTTCTGAGGCTTGGTGTCGTTGGTCCCGAGCTTGATAATAACCACATGGGGATTGTAAGCCAGCGCCTCGCCGAACGCCTGCTGGGCCCAATAGGGCTTGTCGCCGTGCTTGAGCATTGTAGCGCCGCTGACGCCAAAGTTTCGAACTTGCCACTTGTCGCCCAACATTGTGCTCAACTGAGCCGGGTAGCTGTCTCTGGCGCGGAATTTGATGCCCGAGCCGTAGGTGATGCTGTCACCCACACACGCGAGGCGTATTGTATTTGGATAGCATACGGAACAGACGGGTCTGCCGCTGTCAAGTTTCGCACAACCGCCAAACGCCAAACAAATGACGGCCAAAGCTGTCGTGATCTTAAGGGCGTGTTTATTCATATTTGTCGCTGCTCCTTTCTCTTGATCGTCTGCAATCGTATCAGGAAAAACGGATGTATATACCTTCTCGATTACATCGGCGTTATCGAGCATCACTCCAATGTATCTCTCGCTGAAATCCGGATCGACGAACTCATTGGATTCAACAAAGCCCCAATCGTCCTTGAACCTTTCGATCTCGAAGTCTCTGCCTGTTGTCTCGTACAGCTTGCTGGCTTCCATGGGTAGCCCCGGACTTCGCGACTGCTCGGCAGCAGCGCGAGGCATCACCGAGTAAATGAGCGAAATTCCCGGTTGAGAAGTTCGGCGTATTTGCCGGGCGTACCATTTGCGACCGGCCTGTCTTCGAATCTCACCACCGGGACAATATCCTGCGTCGTCGAGGCAATTACGAGTTCGTCTGCTCCTGCCGCCTGCTGCACCGTCAGCGACTCTTCGACAATCTCCAACCCAATGTTTCTGCCCGCTTTGAGTGTGAATTCGCGGGTAATAGAAGGCAGAATATTGGCGGTGAGCGGCGCGGTCTGCAGGGTCTGGCCGCGGATGGCGAAAAACGCCGAGCCGGCTCCTTCTGTTATCAGCCCGGCCTCGTCAACAAGTATCGCCTCGGCGCAGCCCTTTCCTCGGGCATCGGCGACAGCCAGAACGTTGGCCAGCAGATTTAGCGATTTTATGTCGCATCTCTTCCATCGCCAATCGGGGTGAGTGGAAGCGGCGATTCCGTTTGTCCTCTCGGCGGTATTGTCGGACACTTCCGAGACGTTCAGGAAGAAATTGGGCTCCAGACTATCATCCCAGGCCCGGTCTCTCGGTGCCGATCCTCGCGTAACGTGAAAATATATCTTGGCGTTGGCGATGCCGGCGGCGTCAAAGGCTCTTAGAATACGCGCGCGGACCTCTTCCATTTCGATCCCTGTTATCTCGACCGCAGAGAGGCTGTTGCCAAATCTCTGAAGGTGCTCTTCAAGAGCAAAAAGCTTGCCGCTATAGCTTCGCATCACTTCATAAACGCCGTCTCCGAAGAAGATCCCCCGGTCAAAATGGGCCGGATCGACCTCCCCTGCCGGCACGATTTGGTCCTTTATCATCACTATCTGCACAAAATTACCCCTTCAAGAATACCAAAAGCCAGGTCTCTAAACTCGTATTGGCCAATAGAATACAAAAATATCCGATAATTTGCTTTACAAAAAACGCTGAATATGTAAAATACCGTGTTCTGAATTGGTTCTTGACCATATATAGACCTGGAGTTTATCTGAGATGTACGCAGTAATTGAACAGGGTTCAAAGCAATATAAGGTCGCCGAAGGCGACTCAGTGAATATTGACCTGACCGACGTCGCACCCGACGCCGAAACGATTGAATTGGACAAGGTTCTGCTCATCAGCGACGGCAAAGACGTCAAGATCGGCACCCCTTACCTGCAAGGCGCCAAGGTAATTGCCTCATTCAAGACCACCTCGGAAGATGCCGTGGTCAAGGCCAAGAAGCTGTATCCGACGCACTTTCGCAGACGCAAGAACAGCAGAAGACGCATCGGCCACCGCCAGAAGTATCTCGAGGTCATAATCGACAAGATAGAGGCCTGACAAGGCGCTGTCCTCGGCCGCAGTTGCCCTGGTCGGGTCTTGTTTCGAATATATCCCTGCGTGTGAGTTCGCGCTCGCCGTGCGCGCCGGGGCCTTGTGTTCTGCCGTTGACCTGATTCGTGATGCAGTACATCCCCATAGTGCTCCTGATTGAAAATTCGCGTTCTTGCGAGGGTCAGTGGCTTTACAATAACAGGTTATGGTCTTACTCGCGGGAATTTACTACCCTGAAGGGTACAGCATGAATGAAGAAAGAGCGAACCTCGTCTCGACTTCTGACACACATTACAGTATGGGCATGGCAGAAAACACCGAACAGAACTGGGTCGAACAGGCGAAACACGGAGAGCCCGCGGCCACTGCCCAACTGTGTCGTCACTGTTGGCGCGCGGCTCGGGCAGCGGCTCAGGCGTAACAGGAAAATTCTTGCTGGCTGAGGGTTTTGATGTCTGCAGCCTCAGTGTCTCTTTTTGGCGGTGAGGAAATCGACGGCTTTCTTGATGTTCTCGGCTGTCGAGATCAGGAACAACTCATCGCCCTCGTTGATCATTTGATTGCCTCGGGGGATTGAGAATTCCTCGCTCTGCTGATTGTAGACAGCGATGAAGGTACACTGGTGCGGGAAGCGGCGGCTTCCGACAATGTCCTTTACGCTCTTGCCGGCGACCTTTGCCCCATCGGGAACATTGACTACGAATATATCCGCCTTGCCACCGCCTATGGTGGTAATTCTGCGCACCTCCGGATTCTCGATGTCCATCATCATCTGGCTGACCATAAGGTCGGTAACGCGGACGATCGAGGTCACGCCGGCGACTATGTAGGCGTTCTTGTAGGCCGGGTCCCTCATCCGGACTATTATGGTCGGAACCTTGAAACTCTTGGCCAATATGGCGCAGGCGAGATTGTCGGCGTCGGCACCCGTAGCGGAGACCACAACGTCGGCCTTTCTAATGCCCGCTTCACTCAAGGCCTCGATGCTCGTGGCGCTTGCGTTGATGGCTACTACTCCTGTTTCTGCGTACAGCTTGTCGCAAAGCTCCTTGCACTTCTCGACCAGCACGACATCGTGCTTGTTATCCAACAGCCTGCGAACGAGACCGCCACCAACCATTCCGCCACCGGCGACAAGAACGTACATCTATTTGCTACCTCCGACTACTGCCCAGTAAACCACGCGAGCCTGTAGGCCCAGTCGAGCCTGGCAAATCCGAAGCACAAAATCCGAAACCCGAAACAAATTCAAAATTCGAATGATGAAAATCCAAAACGGCCCAATGCATATACCAGCAGCTCTGTTTTGAACATTCGTATTCTGAGAATTCGATATTGTTTCGGATTTCGGTATTCGCATTTCGAGTTTGCCAAGCCCAAGTATTCGCCCAAGAGCGAGAGATCCTCTTGCAACTTTTGAATGGGACGTCAACAGCTTCCAATCTGAATCGGCCATTTATCGCCAGGCCTTTGCGGAAAACAGCAGTAACACGGGCAAGATTTCCAGCCTGCCGGCCAACATGCCGAGAATATACGTGATCTTCACTACAGGATGAATGTTTATCATGTCGGCGGCGGATATGTAGCAAGGTCCGATATTGCCCACAGCAGAGAACATACCCGAGATCGACTGCAGAGGGCCTTGATTGGAAAGCAGCGCCGTGATCGCCCCGCCGAGAAGCACCAATACCATCCAGGTGAAGAACAACGCGGCGACACGGTGTATCTCGTCATGGGCAACGGGTCTCTTGTCGATTACAAGAGCCGCCGAGGCTCTGTCGGAGGTCCGGATCTTGAAAAGCTCCCTGAACATGAGCCTGTTGAGTATGGCGACTCTCAGGACCTTGAAGCCTCCGGAGGTCGAGCCGACGCAGCCGCCGACAACCATCATCACCAGAAACAGTTGCTTCGACATCGCGCCGAAGTAATCGGAGCCGATGTCCCTCGTTGCGAAACCGGTCGTTGTGAGAATAGAGACGATCTGGAATATGCTGTCGCGGAACGCCTGCTCGAAGTCACTGAGCCTTACCGCCCTGCCGCGTGCAAACAGGGCACTGAAGGCACCAGTCCTGTAGAGCTGTTCGAGTACGATCAGAGCCGTGAAGGCCGCGAGCAGACGCCACCAGTATCTGATCTCGATGTTGTCCCAGAGGGCACGGAAGTCCCTGGTCAGGACACGGTAGTGCACGAGAAAGTTGATTCCGCCCAGCACCATAAAGAAAGCAAGCGTATATTCTATGAGACGATAGTTGGGGTGGTTTGTCAGGCGGTAGAATCCGATGCTGCTGTCATGCGGCGAAAACCCTCCGGTCGACAGCGTGGTCAAGGCGTGACAGACGGCGTCGAAGACCGGCATCTTCTCGATGACAAGAATCAACGTAGCCAGAGCTGTGAACGCTGCGTATATGGCCCAGAGTATCCTGAGGGTGTTGAACAACCCCGGTGCGGGCCTGCCGGAAGAGATTTTGTGGCTCTCGGCCCCGAACATGTGATGGGCCCCGCCGCCCTGTGAGATTATTAACAAAAAGAACGATAGTATCCCGACACCTCCCAGCCATTGGGTCAGCGCCCGCCAGAAGAGTATGCTCGCTGGCATTTCATCAAGCCCCGACAGGACTGTGATACCGGTGGTGGTAAAACCGCTCATGGCCTCGAAGTACGCATCAAGGCAGTTCGAGCCCAGAGCAATCACAAAGGGCAAGGCTCCCATCGCTGAGGCAAGCAGCCAGCCGAGGGCGCATATCAGCATCGAGCCGGTTGTATCAATTGTCTGCGGCTTGAATTTGAGCCGCAGGAAAAATCCCAAGAAAAATGAAACCGCAGCCGACAAAGCAAACGCCGCCGCCGAAAGCCAGCCGTCACCTTTTTGTCCCCAGTAGATCAGAACCGGTATCAGCGGGAACAATAGAATCAGGCCCAATATCTGAAGCAAACCCCCGACAAAATGGAATATGCAGTTTACTCGTCGAAATCCATTTCGCATTCGCCACTCCGCGGCATCATAGACGCTGCCGCACGTACAGTTCCTTTATTGCAGTACCACCCAGTCAGCCTGCCAGCAGTCCAAGCAACCACACACTTCGAGGCTGATACGAGGATCGGCCCCACCTACTTTATCGTCCGGCGCCGGCAGCCATAATGAGCACAAAACCCTGTGCACAAGGAGTCTTTGAGCTTTTGTTCTTGTCGGCCTTTGGCTATAATAGCAGAAACAATGGACGATACCAGGCAAATTGAGCAACTTATCGAAGGCGGCTACAGCTGCATATCCATAGTCACGCATGAAGAACAGTACGCCCTGCAAATACTGCGCGAGGTGGCAATCGATCTGGATCGAGAAATGCTCATATGGTCTGTCGCGGGCGGCATCAGGAACGGCATTCTGCCCGACAGCCTTTTCACGGAGAATACCGAGACCCCCGCCACGGGGCTTTATCATCTCGCCGATGCGAAGGCCGGTTCGATCTGCGTGACTCTCGATCTTGCCGAGCATCTCAAGAGCGGCCTGACACTGCGAGCCTGGCGCGACCTGACCGACAGTTTTGACAAGAATCGCAGCACGCTGGTGATGATCGACAACGAAGACACCCTGCCCGAGGTTGTGAAATCCTATACGAGGCGTTTCGAGATATCTTTTCCCGATGAGAAGGAATTGAAGAACATTACGCGCAGAACCCTGCAGCGATTCCACCGCTATAACCCCATCGAGGTCGGCATTTCTCCGAGGGGCCTGGATGGGGT
>LJTR01000147.1 GCA_001303465.1 Phycisphaerae bacterium SG8_4 | reverse complement strand
TCCTTGATAGTCGGCAGCCGCCAGTCCGTATAGCCGGCGAGTCTGCATTTGGAGGCTCCGGCAAGGGCCTGAGCGAATGTCATCTTTTCGCCCGGATCGCCCTGCCACATCAAGCCAGTGTTCAGGTCCGTCACCGTGCCGTCGCCGTTGTCTTCGTAGGCAGGCTCATTGCCGACGTACTGCGCATCCTGACCGAAGAAGTCAGCACCAGTTTTGGGATATTCGACTTCTGCATCGTTGCTGTAGCACCTGACCTGTGCCGTGTCAACGACCGTATACGGGACTACGTCGTCTCTTGCTTGCGCAGCCGACACGCATTGAATCCAGATGAAGATAGCCATGCATAGGACCAAGGGTATGCAACAATGGAGCCATATTCTGTGCCTGGCAGTGTTATTCGGATGTTCAATCATTGGGATTCTCCTATCTCTGGAGTCTTTACCATTGGCATCGACGCAGGTGGCTTGCGAATAGCGGCCGCAAGGCCCGGCAAGAACCTCTTTCGTCGTCTACCAGCTTCACCAACGCATGACCTATTCATTGAGTAAGTGGCCGGAAATTGGCTTTGGTAACAGTCCAATATCTTTCTTCTCTAATTTGACTTGGACAGCCGCATCATCCTAACGGCTTCTGACCATGTTGTCATCATCGCCCTGCAACCATATCGATAGTTTTTCGACGCCCTGTTCAGTCCAGTCACGCGGATAGTGGTGGCTCCTGGATTTCAGCCATGTTCAGGCGTCCGGAAAATCATGGTCGTTATCATCCAGGTACATTCTCAGGCCGATGCCGTATTGTTTGAGGTTAGACCGGCACCCGATTGTGTGTGCCTGATCTTCGGCTTTGCCAAGAACGGGCATGAGAATCGCCATCAGCAGAGCAACAATTGCAGTCACCACCAATAACTCAATCAGAGTAAAGGCGTCTTTTTTCTGCATCACTTTGCTCCTGTAGCACTCCTCAAGTATATGCAATCTAGTTCACACCAAGTATCCGTATCGCGAGGTACGGCCTGCCCGGAAGTGGAATCTCCTCGTCATTCTCATAGATCCTGTCTTGTGGAGTTATTGTCATATTCCATGTGTCGATGACATCTACTTTGAATCTCCCTTGCTTGGGTTTGCCGTAGAACCATGCCACTGGCTGGTCCTCCCCAAAATAGATTAAACGGTAATCGCTCTCGGGGTCCATCTCTGAAAATCCCAAGCGGTCGTATGGACTAAAGAGTATGATGTCCGCTTCGATTCCAAGTTCAAGTGAATCCACGACACGCATCTCAAGATGTCTGAAGAACAAGGGATTGCAGCGGGTGAAATCCCAGTCTTTCAGTGCGGAACCCCCGAACGGATAATACTGCGGCTCGTTTTTGTTATAACTATAGGTCTTCGGGAGCACGCACATGCGCATCTTATTGAACGACGCGGTTTTGAGTGTTTCGAGGGTCTGCTCTTCGAGTTCGTCCCCCCATGTATCCATGCATAACATGTAGTGCCAAACGGGTAAAGTAGGCAAGCACTTAGCATATAGTGAGAGGACCCTCTCAGACCGCTGGCTAATCTACCCAGTTTATCTCATGGACTTATCATGGTCTCACCGCCCGGCTTGTGGACTCGAATGTCATCAATCAGGCTGGAAAAGTAGCCTTGATCTATTTCTGTTTTTGTGTAATCTTGAGATCGAGTTTCAAATGATGTGCCCAACGTCAGCAAAGCGCGAATTAGGATCTTAAGTGATGACTTACGGACGTCTACATATGTCTCTGGCTTTTGCTTTAGTGGTTGTGGTATTCATGCTATGTCTTCCAGCAGCTACCAGAGGGAGCATTGCTAACGGTCAATTACCGGAATCTGGCCGCGGACTTTATCGAGTATCTTGCGCAGCTTGTCATGGATCGGATGGTCGAGGGGCTAGCCCGGGTATGGTGGGTTTCGACGTACCGCTGCCCGACTTTTCTGACTGCAACTTCGCCACGCGCGAGGCCGATGCCGATTGGGCAACTGTAGTGGCCGAAGGCGGTCCAGCCCGGGGATTTTCGGAGATTATGCCTGCTTTTGGCGACGCGCTGTCAGACGAGCAAACCGGCAAGATACTGTCGCATATCCGAACGTTTTCGGATTGCGACGAATGGCCCAAGGGAGAGCTCAACCTGCCTCGGGCCCTTTTCACGACGAAAGCCTATCCGGAAGATGAACTCGTGTTTCACAGCGACATCAAAACAGAAGGGTTGGACAAGATCGGGAACAAGCTCATCTATGAACGTCGCATCGGCGCACGGGACCAAGTTGAAGTTGTCGTCCCGTTTGGCTGGAATACCATTGATACAAGCGGTCATACAGAATGGACATCCAGCGTTGGTGATCTGACACTGGGTGCAAAGCGGGTTCTCTTTCACAGCTCATCGTCAAATTCGATTTTTTCCGCAGGCGGCGAGGTGCTGCTTCCCACAGGAGACGAAGATGAAGGCTTCGGAAACGGCACAACAGTCTTTGAACCTTATTTCGCCGCCGGAAAGCTGTTCCCGGGCGACTACTTCGTTCAGTTTCAAGGAGGGACCAAGCATCCGTGCGATGATGATCGCGTTCAAGACGAGGCGTTCTGGAAAATGGCCTTTGGGCGCACTTTTGCCGTTGGTCGCTACAGCAGCGGTTGGTCTCCCATGGTTGAGATCTTGGGATCCAAGAATCTCGACAGAGGAAACGACGCGCAATGGGATATCGTGCCGCAGGTGCAGGTTCCCCTGAACAGGCGACAACATGTAAGGCTGGCACTTGGAGTTCGAATGCCTTTGAACCATACCGATACACGTGAGACCGTATTTGCCGTATATCTGTTGTGGGACATGTTTGATGGTGGTTTCTTTGAGGGTTGGTAGGAGTCTATCCGTGAAGTATATCGTTTGTTCAGCCACAGCCATATTCTTTATGTGCACCTTGTTTGTGTCTTCGACAACCGCTAACCAAGCCGCAGAACCTCTGTTCTTCACTTCTGACCGTTGCATGGCCTGCCACAATGGCCTGGTGGAACAGTCGGGCAAAGACATTTCAATAGGAGCGAACTGGCGGGGAGCAATGATGGCCAACTCTTCACGGGACCCCTATTGGCATGCGGCCGTTCGCCGGGAAGTCATGGATCATCCCGCTGCTCAAGGTGCTATCGAAGACAAGTGCTCATCATGTCATATGCCCATGGCACGTTTCATGGCCAGGGCCGTAGGAGAAAAGGGCGCCGTGTTTGAGCATCTGCCTGACACGCCGGCTCTGACCGAACAGGACGTTTTGGCGGCAGACGGTGTCTCATGCACGATGTGCCACCAGATCTCCGACGAAGGACTGGGAACAGAAGAGAGTTTCACGGCTGGTTTTGTTGTGGATACCAAGATGCCTTTCGGACGGCGCGCTGTGTTTGGGCCCTTCGATGTGGATGCCGGCCGAACACGAGTAATGCACTCATCGTCCCTATTTATCCCGACTATGAAGAAGCATCTTCAGGACTCTGCCTTCTGTGCATCATGCCACACTCTTTACACTCATGCGCTGGGACCAAATGGAGAAATCGTCGGCGAGTTCCCGGAGCAGGTACCCTACTTGGAATGGCGTCACAGCGCCTACAAGGAGTCACGAAACTGCCAATCCTGCCACATGCCTGTACTGCAGAAGTCTGCTGGTATTTCTTCCGTTCTGGGAGTGCCCAGAGAAGGATTCTCCCAACACGTCTTCAGGGGAGGCAATTTCTTCATGCCAAAGATCTTCAACAGATTTCGAGTTGAACTGGGTGCCGAGGCGCTGCCATCTGATCTGGACAGAACAACGGCCGAAACCCTGGCCCATCTCGAAACCAAGGCCGCACGGATCACGATCCAACAGGCAACGGTAGACAACGGTCGCTTGCAGGTTGGCATATCTGTAGAGAATCTAGCCGGGCACAAACTTCCGACAGCCTATCCCTCCCGTCGGGTATGGCTGAATCTGACTGTTCGCGATCGACAGGGGGGCATTGTATTTACATCGGGCACGCTTCAACAGGACGGTTCTATCGAAGGCAACGACAACGATAGTGATTCAAAGCGTTACGAGCCTCACTACACGCTGATCGAAGCCCGGGAACAGGTTCAGATCTATGAAGCCATCATGGCAGATCATCGAGGACAGGTTACGACTGGTCTTCTTTCTGCTGTGAAGTATGTCAAAGACAACAGACTGCTGCCTGCAGGTTTCGACAAAGAAGCTGCTCCCGGGGACATTGCTGTTCGAGGCATGGCCGCGGAGGATGCTGATTTCGACAGCCAAGGCGATTCAATCCTGTATTCAGTAGCAGTTGATGAAACCCGCCGTCCGTTCCGCGTGGAGGCAACGCTGCGTTACCAGCCCATAGCCTATCGCTGGGCCAGGAACCTCTCTGCCTATGAGGCCGCCGAGACCGACCGTTTTGCCAGATACTATGATCGAATGGCTCAGGAATCTGACGCAGTTTTGGTCAAGATTGAGACGACAGTCGAGTAGGGAGACAAAAGGCGGCATACGTTGAATAAGAGACAACCTTGAGCATCTTTGTGCGAGGCCTTGAGGGCTCCGGGCAGATGTCACGAAACACTGTCAACCGGTTCAATACTAATTCCATCGCAGCTCGCGGCCGTGCACACAAGTTTTTTGACTCTACGTTACTCCGAGCCTGTCCAGTCGCCCCTACCTGCATTTGAGTTGAATGATACAGATATGCTGCTCCCGATTGAAATTTCTCGTTCTTGCGCGGGTAACTTGTGCCATAGGTAGCGGCTTTGCCATAGCAGGTTATGGTTTCGCTCGCGGGAATTTACTACCCTCAAGGGTATAAATCAGGTATGATTATATCTGCCGGTGTAAGTTGGATCTTCCACCAGCCGCCTACTTTTTAGGAGAGAAGTTATGCCAAGGTCAAGAGCATTTACCCTAATAGAGCTTCTGGTTGTCGTTGCCGTCATTGCCATTCTCATGGCGATACTGATGCCGGCATTGCGAAAGGCAAAGGAACAGGCCCAGTCTGCGACATGCCAGGGAAATCTCAAAGGCTTCACGCTGGCCGTTCAAATGTACGCCCAGGAGTACGATGACGGATTCCCGGGACCAAGGAGCTGCTTTTTCCGCACCAATGAGCTGCTGCCGGGAGATGTCAGCACCCATCGTCGGTGGTGTAACGAGGATGTTAATCTGAAGTACCACCCGGAATACGGCAGCACCTTCTTCACATACTTGTCCAACGTGCGGTCACTCGTTTGCCCAACCTTCAGGCGCCTGGCGAAATCCGGCTATAATCAAAGCGACTTCGACAACGATATTGCCACCGGTGTGACAAACTACAATCCGTGGATGAACTACACTCAGAATGCATATCTGGGTCCCAAGAGCAGCCCCTGCAACCCGCTGGTGCACAAGCTGATGAACGTCGGAGATCCAGCCAATACATTTACGTTTGCGGACGAAGGTCCCTTTGTCGAGCCAGGTTTCAATACACAGGGCCTGAACGACACTGCGCTGTTTCCCGTGTGGCCGTCAAGCGAAGCCCCCACCTGGGTCGAGCGAATGGGCAGTGCATGGAATGTCAAGCCCGGCCCTGAAGGCATAGGCACGTTCACGGATATTATTGCGGGCTTCCATAATGCTCCGAGCGGTAATCGCATCGCTGGTAAGGGAAACTGTGCATTTGCGGATGGCCACGTAGCGCCGGCTTCCAGAATGGATAGCTTTCCTTTGGCCTGGCCGAGGTGATAACCAGGATTCTGGCTGCTTCTGCGGCACACAAAAGACGCATCCTTAAACATCCTGTGGACTTGAAGCCACATGTTGGTCTGGGAATTCAATTCCTTCACGTACGTGCCACACCTGAGCAGATGACCTCGCGCAGATGCTCCCAAGACTACGATTGACCATCACACAGATAGATTCACGACGTCTAGTCTAATACATCGTGAAGTCGAAGGGCTGTTCATATCAGCTACAAATCGTGGCTGAGAGGTAGCAACGTGCATGCCCCAAACCGTGTCCTTTGTGACGAGAAGGATTTTTGGCGTTTGGCTTTGAGCTTTTCATAGGTGAACGGGGACCAAAGGATAAGCTGACCACTCACACAGAGCCCTTATTAGGACTTGACAAGCGCAGGCACTAACACTGCTGCCGGTCTCCTCTAGTCGAGGCATGTTTCTACGGCTCTGCATACCTTATTGAGAAATCTGTCTCCTCGAAATCCACTGGCAGGCCAAGACCGTTTGAGAGCCCGACAATGTTTCTTCGAGAGCCGATCTCAAGCCATGAAAGTCGTATTCTGCCGTCAAAGAACACTTCGATCTGGAACGTGTTCGGGCTGGTATTGCTGAACTCAGGAACCTCCTGCCAGGTGATGGCCACCCTGTTTGACAGTTGTTTGGCTGTGACCAGACCCTCATTGGCGGCGGTCAGATCAGTATACAGGCCGGAGATACGCAACACGTCGAAATGCTCGGTGAGAGTCTGCGAGAAATCCTGATCGATTTCTGTGAAGGTCACATAGCCGTTGGCGCCCGCAAAGAATGTCGAGAAACTCTGGTCAAAAATTCTCACTCGCGCCTGGTTCCTCAGCCGGACCCGCACAGAATTATCGTCACGCAGTCCGAGGTTCGTGCCTCCAACCGGATCGGTCGGCAATCGTGTGATGTCCTGTAACGAGCCAATGTAGGAAGTCCTATCCCAGGTGGGAGTGAACGTCACCGAAGCGTATTGAAGATCGAATCTGTCGTCCCCGTAAGAGAATTGTTCGGTCAGGTGATCCGTAATCGGTGGCGGTGGCGGCGCTGCCAATTCCGAAAGGTCTGTCTCTTTAAATTGAGGCGGCAGGCCCGCACCGTCGGACAGGCCGACAATACCACTTTCGGCAGCCATCCCAAGCCAGGACAACCGGATCCTGCCGTCAAAGAATAGCTCGATCTGGAATGTATTAGGACCGCTGCCGTCATAGCCGGGAACATCCTGGTACGTTACAGACGTACGGTTGTTTAGATTCTTCAAAATGACCTGCCCGCCGCCGGATGGATTCAGGTCACTGAACAACCCGGATACGCGCAATGTGTTAAAGTGATCCTCGAGGCTTTCTGAGTAATCCTCATCGCCCTCGGTAAACGTGATGTAGCCGTTGCTGCCGACGTAGAATCCTGCGAAACTGTTTCCATAGAGAGATACCATTGACGGACTGGGCAGTTTGATGAATGTGAAGTCATCATCGCCCAATGTCAGATTCATGCCGCCGGATGGATTGGTCGGCAACTGCAGGATGTCCTGCACCTTGGCACTGTAGGACGTACCGGCTGCGGTCGGGCTGAACATAATGGATGTGTGCAACAAATCGAACGGATCAGCACCGGATGTAAACTCTTCGACCAGGTGGTCGGATGTGGGTGGCGGCGCGGGCAGCTCGGAAAAATCGGTCTCCTGAAAATCCGGCGGGATGCCGAGACCATCGGACAGTCCCACAATCCCCTCAAGGGCAGCGATGCCCTCCCATGAAAGTTGGATACTTCCATCGTAGAACAGCGCAATCTGGAACGTGTTGGAGTTGTTTGTGCCGTATTCGGGAACGTCTTGCCAGGTAACGGCCACGTGATCGGCCAGTTGTCTCCAACTGACCTGTCCACCAGCGGACGGATTGAGATCGCCGAACAAACCGGATACGCGTAACAGACTGAAATGATTGGCCAACGTTTCTGAGTGTTGCCGGTCGCCTTCAGTAAACGTGATATAGCCGTTGCTGCTGACATAGAAGCGTGTGAAGCTGCTGCCGTAGATCGATACCGTCTGCGCGCCGCCCAATTTCACAAGCCTGAAAGCGTCATCACCGAGTCTCAGATCAATGCCTCCAGCAGGATCCGTAGGCAGTTGTGTAATCTGGCGGATCTCGGCGGTATAAGACGTGCCGTCCTGGGCTGGACGAAACAGAATTGAATTATACATCAAATCGAAGGCGTCTTGACTCGATTCAAACTGCTCGGTCAGATGATCCTTTGCGGGAGGTTCTCCATCGAATGGACCTACGTAGAAGGGATCTATATAGATAGTACCCTGGAACTGGACGAAGAGGAGCCATGAACCTTCGTCGAGAGGTCCGAAATGGCCCCGAAGTCCACTTACCGGATCATATTTCGTAGCTGTCGAGTCCACCTGCGCCGGGGGTACGAACTGAAGGTCTATTCTTCTTTCCACGCGGTCGATAATCAGAGTCGGCGTTCCGCCCAGTTGCTGCTCTGCCTGCCACCGATTACGAAATACATCGGTGGGAATTACAAAACTGATACTGTCGTTTGTTGTGGGATTGGCCGGGAGCCGACTGAGAGTAGGCCGAGTATCTCCGGGAACCCAGGATATTTCGGAGCCGACGCCCAATGCCATCCCGCAAGAGACAAATACGACGAGGGCTTGTAACACTATCTTATCCATCTTAACATCCCCTTTAAAAGTGTGTTGGTTGGCAAGGCCGGGCTGAAGAGACTAACGCTCTTTCTGTAGATTGTCTTTTGCCATAAGGCAGGCATGTCGCTCTCCGAGTTCATGTTCATATGTTTCTTGCCAGCCATCGTCGGTTTCGTTTATGGCCCGCCCGTTCGTACTCTCGATCACCCGTGGCCGGAGAAGCACCCCAGCGACACGTAATCAGCATGTGCTTACATGTTGTAGTGCCACCTTGCACTCTGTGCGCAACGACTTTTCTTCACACGGAGGTCTTGCCCTCGGTCGGTTCGTGCATCCGTAAGAGGCGAGGCCGACTATGACCATGACGTACGTGGATTCACGGTATCCATTGTAATGCACCACCAAGTCGAAAGGCTGCTCAAATAAGCTGGCAAGCGTCTCGATACGGATAAATTTCTGCAGAATTTGAAAATATAAGGCGTTAACAAGCGTCTATCCAGATAGATGAGATGAATTTCGGCAACCGAGAGTTTAATTGAGAAGATTGAGCCAGAGAGTCAGATAATGAGCACGTATATTGAGACAAACTGTGTGGCCAAAGTCAACAGGGACTCATGGTATCGCCAAAGAGCCAACACCGAATTGGATACGGGTAAAAGGAAATGGCTTCGCAAATACTCCCGTCGACTGCTCAGGATTTGGCTGCAGCGACAAACACCTCTTGGTGTAACCCCTGTGTATATAGGGCAGATTGAAAAAGATCTTGCGAGGTTCTATGATGATCCTCTAAAGAGAAGATTTGTCGAGACAACATACTATTAACATCCATCGGATGGAGTGTTGCAACAGTCAAAGGCAACATTTGCCAAAAGTCCGATCCAGTGAGACCCACCACACGGAAAGGTGAGATAACCACTCCAGGCAAATAACGGCAATAACTTGTGCGTGCCTGTACCTCTTTGGGGGTGATGACGGGCCAAATAACGCAATTGTCTCATAGTCAAGGCAGAAGGCGTCTCGAAGCTAGACTATGGCCGGTCGGACGGTCCAAATCAAAGAAGAGCCCCTGCCGGAAGGAGGACCAGATACAGCAGGGGCTCAAGACCGCGGCGAGACTCCCTCCTCGCCACGGTCACATTATAGGCACGTTCACGAAGTGTGCAAAGCTTTTCTGGATAAATTTTCTACACAATAAAGAAGACCTGGCGGGATTGAGATGACAGTTCCGGGCCGGCGACCTCTGTGTTTCAAGGATTATAGGGCTCCCAACGGATTCGATGACTTATGAAAGGATGAAGGCCGACAACTTCTTCGAACTGCCGGCCCTCAGGGTACTTTCTGGATAGAGTTGGGACTAAGGTATCACCGCTCGGTTATAGATGCGAACGTCGTCGATCAGGCCAGACCAGTAGGTCC
>LJTR01000146.1 GCA_001303465.1 Phycisphaerae bacterium SG8_4 | reverse complement strand
ATGTCTGGAAGTCGGGGCTCGTACCGGTTACAAAGACGGCTGAATAGACTTTCTTGTTCAGGGCCTGAAGGGCATTCTTACGGCTATCTGCATCCAATACTATGGGAGTCCCACCCGGTAGGTGGCACCCTTAGGCACGTCTAAGTCCCAGTCCCAGTTCTTCCCTGCAATACCTAAGGCTCTCTTCAAGATCGAACTTCTGCTGCGCCTGCTCAAGCTCTCTTGATGGCGACCCTGTTGGGCGTTCGGAGGGAATCTGATATTTGCGGCCGCGTTTGGCCAGGGCGACAAATCGGGCGAATTCGTGGGCTCGGGCCTGCGGGAAGTTCGACCAGAATTCCGGCTTCAGATACGGTAACTCGCCTGACCATTTGTAGGATATTATTTCCAGAACAAAGGATGCTTGAGGACACAGCTGGCCGAAGCGCTTCACATAGGCCGGCCAATCCGCTGTGCCGTGGCCCATATTGGCCCACATGCAGGCCGCGCCGTCATCTGTCTCCCAAACGGCAGTGTCTCGGATACCCGCAGTGACAACATAAGGGCCGAGCAGTTCCAGATTCACCATCGGATCCTCCATGGCCCAAACGGCATTGCCCGGGTCCATGGTCGCGCCTACGAAGCTCTTGCCCGCTGCCTCGATCAGGCTAACGAGTTCCCAGGCCTGCATGTCACCGGCATGGTTTTCAATAGCGATCTTCACGTTGGCATCCTCCGCCTCGCTTCGCACGGCCTTGAGAATCCTAACGGTCTGGTCGATGTGGCGATAGATGCCCCCGTCGCCGGCCCGGTCGCCGCGGCTACCCAGATAGCATCGCGCCACAGAGCTTCCCAGTCGCTTGGCTGTACGGATCAGGAGCCGGGCGTGATCTTGGGCCTCACCCCATTTCTTCTTGTTATAAGACGCCGAAGTTGGACAGATGCTCCCGGTGCCGGCCTGAAGTTCGATCCCGGCACCCTTGGCTTGGTCCCTGACCTTCTGCAGATAGTCCTGCTCCAGACTCTCATAGACGTCGAGGTCTGATAGCAGGAGTGTATCGACCTTCAGTTCGGAGGCGTACTCGATCAATCGCGGTGCCTTCCAGCCGAACGCCCGGATCGAGAAGTTGTCAAAACCCAGCCTAAGTCTCTTATCGGAGGTTCCACCAAGTCCGCGCACCGGTACGCTCAATGACGCTGCACCCATAGCTGCCAAGGAAGCCAGGAGCTGTCGCCGATTCCATTGATCCGTTGGTTCAATCATTTTCGTCTCCAGTCATCATGGATTTGCAACACGCAGCAGAAAGGCCTTTCACCATACGATAAGTGATATTGAAGTCAAGTTTCCAACGACAGGATCGATTATACCCACTTGGGCAGGCCAGGTAAAGGCAGACAAGCGCCGTCAATTTGAGCCGTAACCTGCGTGACAGCGATTACTTTATTGCAAGCTCCATGGAACCAGGCTTGAGGGCTGTGAGAGACTAGGGTTAATGTGGGACCTCGAAACGTCGGTCAGTAGCATAAACGTGTACCCCAAAACCGCGAATTCCATCATGAATGGACTTTTCTTCAACTATGTGAACTTCATCTGAATAAAGCTGATATAAGGCCTTGCCCTCCATTTCTGCTGGAAGCTCGTTGACGGCAAAGGCTATACCTTGAGCATGTTCGTTGACGGCGATTAGAACCCAGTCTTTGCCGGTTTTGCGCAGCATCAATCGCGGCCCTTGGCCATCGATTGAGCCAAAAGTCTCATCCGCGACAGCCACTGGTTCATTTCCGGGATGTCTCGCGGTAATACCCGGCTCCAAGGCCCTGATCTCTCTGGCGACTTTCATCAGGTCACGCCAAAGAGGAGACTCTTTTTCAATCGAATGAGTTCCCCAGTACAGGATTGCGTTAGCTCCATGAACAATCGCGTCGTAGGCCATGAAACGAGTCTCGGAGAAAGTCGGGCGTCGGCCTTTTCGAGGATCTTGGTCATTATTGCCCTCCTTGCTGAGGTCACGCCAGCCAAAGCCTTGCAGAACCATCCAGATCGATTTTCGCGGTGCTGTCTCACACATCCTATCGGTGTAAGCACCTACGGAGCTGAGATTCGTGTCTTTTAGATCGCTGTGACCAGTAGGTGGATTGGACGGTGCCGGATAGATGTCACAGCCAACGGCATCAATAGCCTGATTGTATTTGTGCAATCTGCTTAACGAGTTTCGTGGGGCATGATTCTGCCAGATAATATGTTTGGGATCAAGCTGCTTGACGAGTTGGCAGCCTCGGGTAATCTCATCAGTGAGTTCA
Source organism: Phycisphaerae bacterium SG8_4 (assembly GCA_001303465.1). Classification (GTDB taxonomy): domain Bacteria; phylum Planctomycetota; class Phycisphaerae; order Sedimentisphaerales; family Anaerobacaceae; genus SG8-4. Next base: position 7,575 of record LJTR01000146.1, on the reverse strand, counting down.
TCAGCCTGATCCAGGCATTGCGACATCTTCCAATTTGGATGCGGATTCTTTACTTCCAGTTCTTCCCACAAGATGTCATAGATCTGCTCTGCCTGTTTCCACAACCCGCGCTCGTCATAGTCGTCGGCCTTTCGCAGCAACGACAGCCATTTGGAAGTGTTGGCATCTGTAGTCTTCTTCGCTTGTTCAATATATTTTCGTAGCTCTCTTTGTTGGCCGCCAAAGATCCAGGGATGACGGGACCACCAGATATTCCAAAGCGCCTCGTCGGGCAATTCCCAGACCAGCAATGATGGGTGATCTTTGAACTTATTTATGATTTCCGCCAGCCTGTTCTCATTACTAGAGTCACCTTGTTTTAGCTTAACTGCAGAACCAAGACAAATCCACGCATAGAGTTTGTGCTGATGTACCCGATGCAGAGCATCGATTTCCTGTGGCACTCTTACCAGATTGAAACCGCTTCCGGCTATTTCGCTGAGCCTTTCATCATCTTCTGGCAGTTCGTACAGGCCGATTATCAATCGGGCAGTCCCATCGATTTTCAAGAAACCATCTTGACTAAAACGAGAATCAGCTTCAGGTCTTGCCCGTTGAGCAGAAATATCTCGGCCCTGTGTGTTCTGTGCAAACAGACTGGCGAGAGATAGTAGTGACGGGCAGAACAAAACAGCAATGAGTTTAGCACTATTCATGATTAGATCCTTTATAAGCTTTACACACTTCTTTAATCCGTACAATCTACCAATAAGACTATAGTAAGGTAAGGTAGATTACTGACCAATTCACATCCTCTTATCAAGAACTGCTGTTGGCATAGTTCTGAAGTAACAGTGTCCTAACGAATTGTACCGTCAAGTTGGCATTCCTACAATGAGGTTCAAGGTCCAGCACATCTTTGCACACAGTCTCGATGGCTATACAAGCTACTTGCAGGACTTCTGTCAGTCAGATAGTATTACATCCGTATTACGGTAAAGACAACTTGAGGCATTCTCTTCTGTCGGTGGACGACTGTGCCGCCAAGGTATCGTCTCGTGATCACTTGAGTAGGAAAAGTCGGTTGCAAGGGTTTTGACCAGTTAATGGTTTTGTGCTTGCATCGGTTGTCACGTAGATTGGTGTAGAAAGGTATAATATGAAAGCCTGGAAATGGTTTCTGGCTCTGGCGATTGTCGCGGCAATTATCTTTGTTGCGTTCAAAGGTCTTGCGGGAAAAGAAAAATCCGACGTTCGTTGGGTCGAGGTCACTCGCGGGACTATTGAACGAAGGGCTGTCGGTACGGGGACGATTGGTCCGGAATTCGAGGTCCAGGTGAAACCGCAGATATCGGGCATCGTAAGCGAGGTCTTCAAACGCATGGGCGAGAAGGTGCGCCTGGGTGAGCCTCTCGTGAAGGTCAGACCCAATCCTACTCCCTTCGATTCTGTGGCTGCCAAGCGGTCAGTGGAAGCGGCAAAACTGAATGAAGAACGGGCCGTTGAGATCAGGAACAGAGAGAACTTCTACTCAACGTTAATGAGCTTGATGATGGGCAGCAAGGAGATGGAGCGTCAGTACGAACAGGCGAGGTTGGGCCGCATGCGGGCCGAGGAGCAGCTTGAACTGCTCAGGGAAGGGAAGGTAGTCATGGACGATGAAGTGATCGATTCGGTGATCACTTCTCCTATTGACGGCTACATGCTTGAACGCCGAGTTAACATTGGCGATCCGGTCGATGCCCTCGGCTCTCGCAGCGGAGGCACGGTCCTGTGCATCCTGGCGGATATGGATACGCTTGTTTTTCGGGGAACGGTCGATGAGATTGATGTCGGGCATCTGAAGGGAGGGATGGAAGCCCGTATACAGGTCGGGGCGCTGCCGGCGTGTCTGCTCAAGGGCACGCTTGATGAGATAAGCTTGAAGGCCCAGCAGAGGAACAATGCCACCTTATTCGAAGTCCGTCTTTCCTTTGAGAGGCCCGAAGATGTGGTCCTTCGTGCGGGATACTCAGCTACCGCGAATATCCTCGTTCAGAAGAAAGACGATATTCTACTTTTGCCTGAACGTGTTATAGACAGAAGAGGAACCGAGGCCTTCGTCCGGGTTCTCAAAGAGCCTGCCGGAACCGGCGAAACAAGACAGATCGAAACGGGATTGAGCGACGGACTAGTGACCGAAATTCTATCCGGACTGGATGAGGGGCAGCGCGTGCTGGAGCGAACCTACGAGGAGATAGAGTAATGAGACTCCTGCCTTCATTGGTCCTCTTTGTGCGAGACCTGCGAACGCAAAAGGTGCGGACATTCTTCGCTTTGCTCGGCATAACATGGGGCACGGCGGCCGTGGTGTTGCTGCTTGCGTTCGGTGAGGGTCTAAAACGCTTCCAATCTCGAAATCTGCATGGTATAGGAGACGGCATAGTAGTCGCCTGGCCCATGAGGACCAGTCTGCCATTCGAAGGTCTTTCGAAAGGCCGGCCCATTCGCCTCAGGGCCGAGGACGTCCTGACGCTGGCCTCCGAGATCCCCGAGCTTGAGGCGGTCAGCCCTGAGTTCAGCCTGTGGAATCAGCCGATAGTCTACGGCAATCGCGATTATCGAACCTATGTTGGAGGTGTATATCCCTCCTTTGCCGATCTGCGACATATCTATCCGCAGGCCGGTGGACGCTTTATCAATGAGCAGGATATTGAGCAGCGACACCGGGTCATTTTCATAGGCGATGGCGTTAAAGAAGAGCTCTTTGGTGACGCCGAGGCGGTTGGCGAAACGCTGTTTGTTCAGGGCACAGGATTTGTCGTCATCGGAGTTCTGCGACCCAAGCTGCAGAGCAGCACGTACGGCAGCGGCAATGCGGACGGCCGGATTGCCTATATCCCGGCTTCCACCATGAGCAGTGTTTTTGGACAGGATTATGTGAACAACTTCATATACCGTGCAGAAGACCCTCAGCGGCAGGCCTTTGTGACACGGAGAGTTTATCAGGTCCTGTCGCGAATCTGCGGGTTCGACCCGGCTGATACTGAGACGCTGATGCTCTGGGACCTGTCTGAGATGAACAAGATAATCTTCTATTTCTTCCTTGGCTTCAACACTTTGCTGGGATTGTGCGGGGTCTTCACATTGATGGTGGGTGGAATCGCGGTGGCAAATATCATGTATCTGCTCGTCGGGCAGAAGACCAGTGAGATCGGAATCGAGATGGCGGTAGGTGCCAAGCGGCGGCACATCCTTGCGCAATTTCTCTTGCAGGCCCTCGTGCTTGTGGCGGCCGGCGGCATGGCGGGTCTCTTGATCTCCTGGATCTTGACAACCATAATGGGCATTGTGCCGCTGCCCGAGCAGATTGGCGTGCCGGTAATGTCACCACTAGTATGTCTTGTCACGGTAGTCCTGCTGGGAATCGTCGGCCTGTTAGCCGGCTATTTTCCCGCAAGGCGGGCTGCATCCCTGGATCCGGTCCGTGCCCTGGGATTTGGAGGCCTATGAGCGCAGCATCACACTTAATAAGACAACTGAAGGATGACAGAATCAGAGTTACGCTGACTCTTCTTGGCGTTGTCTGGGCAACCGTGAGCATTACTGTCTTAACGGCCCTGGGCCAGAGCGTGCATCGAGCGCTTCTGAAGGGAGAAAAGGGATTGGGCGACGGTTTAGTCAGGGTGGCGGGCGGCGTGACATCGCGACCGTACGGTGGTTTTCCCAGGGACAGATGGATCGGTTTTCCGCTTCGGGATGGTCGGCTTATACGCGACGGAATTCCGGAGGCAGAACTCGCTTGCGCCGAATTCGGACCCACGATTCGTGAAATTGCGTGGGACAAGCGCACCATGACCGAGAACATCGTGGGTGTCGAACCTGCCTTCGGCGATCTGAGAAGCTGCTTTCCACAGGATGGGGGACGCTTCATCAATGACCTGGATATGCGCCAAAACCGGCGGGTCGCATTCTTGGGCAATGCGATCAAAGAGAAGCTTTTCGGCAGGATGCCCGCGGTAGGTCAAACCATACGAATCATGAACACACCTTTCACCGTAGTCGGTGTCATGCGGCCCAAGCTGCAGTTGAGTTCCTATTACACAGTCGACAAGGACCTGGTTTTCATACCTGCTTCGACCTTTGAAAAACTGTTTGGGTGGCAACACGTCAGCGGAATTCTGTATCGGCCCAAAGATCCCGCTTCTGCCCAGAGAACAAAGGCCACGATAAAGACTTTCCTAGCGGCGCATCATGGCTATGATCCGAACGATCCTCGTGTGTGGAATATCTTCGACACACGCCAAATTGCTGAGATGATAGATGACATCGGTATCGGGATGCGTGTGTTCATGTTTGTGATTGGCGCACTGACGCTCATAGTTGCCGGGGTGGGAGTGGCGAACATCATGTTCGTACTGGTCCAGGACAGCACGCCCCAAATCGGGATCAAGATGGCGGTAGGGGCAAAACCTTTACATATTCTGCGGCAATATCTTCTGGAAGGATTGGCTCTCGTACTTGCCGGCGGTGCGCTCGGGCTGCTGTTTTCGTCGTTTGTGTTGTTTCTTCTTCGCCAAATCCCCATTGAAGAAGAAGGATTGGCCTATCTGGGCAGGCCGGAGCTTTCCCTGGCCACGGTTCTGATCGTCTCTTCGGTCCTTACGTTGATTGCCCTGGCCGCCGGGTTCTTCCCGGCACGTCGCGCCGCTTCCGTCGATCCAGTGGAGGCATTGCGATATGAGTAGAGTCGATTCAAATAACGAACGATTGATGATCCTAAGTGATGTCACCAAAGTTTATCCGATGGGTGACACACAGGTAGAGGCCCTTCGGGGGGTGAATCTTCAGATCAAGTCGCGAGAGTTTATTGCCGTACTCGGCCCTTCGGGCTCGGGCAAATCAACCATTATGCACATCTTGGGCTGCCTCGACACGCCAACCTCGGGGACGTATCATCTCGACGGTGCTGCAATTCAGGGTCTGAATCCAAATGAACTGGCCGAGATAAGAAATCGCAAAATCGGATTCGTTTTTCAGAGCTTCCACCTACTGCCCAGAGCTACAGCCTGTGAAAATGTCGAGCTTCCCATGGTCTTTGCAGGGATTAACGCAACCGACCGCAAAGCCTGCGCCGAGCGTGTTCTTGATCAGGTTGGCCTGAAGGAACGGACGCGGCATTTACCTAATGAACTATCCGGCGGAGAACGTCAGCGCGTCGCAATTGCCCGTGCCCTGGTGAACAGACCTTCCATTCTTCTGGCTGATGAACCGACCGGCAATCTCGACTCGCGTTCGGGAGCTGAGATTCTCGCGCTGTTCGAGGAACTCCACACCGAGGGCCGGACCGTCATTCTTGTCACACACGATGAAATGATCGCCTCAAGGGCACAACGCGTCATCCGCATTCTTGACGGCAGGATTGGACAAGGAAGCAGTGATAACCACGGGAGGAAAGAATGAACAACGGGACATTAAATAGCGGACTTCTGGCGACTCTGATATTGGTCTGGACATGCATCGCCGGATGTGCGGCCAATGAGAAGAAGCTGGTTGAGACGGACGAGGACGGGTTCGTATCCATTTTCGACGGCAAGACGCTCAAGGGCTGGCGGGCTCTACCTCCAGAAACGGCGCCCGCGTGGACTGTCACCGACGGTATGATTGTCGGTGATGGCGACAAGGGCAGGGGCTATCTGACCTTCGAGAACGGCGATATTGCCGATCTGGAGCTCAAGCTCAGTTACCGTTTTCCCGACAAGGGCAACAGCGGTATCAGCATTCGCGCCCGCGAAGACAAGACTGGCAGGCGGCATTTTCAGGCCTACCACGCCGACCTCGGCCACGTTGGTATAGATAAGCAGGTTCTGGGCGCATGGGATTTCCATACGCCCGGGCGCAGGGAACATGCCTGTTTCCGTGGCGATCGTCTCGTGATCGACGAAGAAGACAACCCAGTCGTAACGAAGATCGAAGGTGCCGTGACCACCGAAGACATCAACAAGGGAGACTGGAATACTGTTCACGTGATAGCCAAGGGCAACAACTTCAAGTTCTTCATCAACGGCAAGCTTTCGTCAGAATTTACAGAAAAACTGCCCAACGAGAAACGCCTCCACAGGGGCATGATCCAGCTGCAACTGCACGATCCCGGCATGATCGTGCATTTCAAAGACATTCGCCTGAAGATCCTAAAATAATGGACAGAGAACACTGCCGAACAGGTTGTGGACTGGTCGAAAGCACACTTACTTTTTTTGAGTACGTTGTCATGGAAGAAATCCGGGCTGGCTGCCGGCTATTTCTCTGAAGTGATCAAGTGAAGGACGAACATCTGTCGGGTCTTGTTCTCAGCAAGGCCCGGCACAAGGATCGCATCATTGGTACGGTTCCAGCGCGGGGCCGGGTCGATACGGATATCGCCGCTGTACGCGCCTTTGTCAATCCCCTTGCTGCGGACAAAGGCACCGTCACTGCGCCGATATACGGCGTAGTAGTTTTTGTCTTTGTACCCATAGCCGTTGACAAACCAATCGCCACTGGGAGAAAGTGAGATATCGCCCTCCGGCTTGGGGAACATTTCAGGCGTGCCAATCTGTCCGACGATCTTTTTCTTCTCAATGTCGTAGAGAATTTGCCTGTTCCCTTCTCGACCGATGATGACATTGTTCTCGGCCCATTCAGGGTGCCCGCCGATAAATTGCTCGTGAAGGGTAAGCCCAGTGCCGTCGGAATTGATCGAACACGGCGTGTTGACCCTGTCGCCTTTATCGCGCATTGTCTTACTCCATCCGGCTCGTACGAAGAAGTAGACGCAATCGCTATCGCGGTTCCAAAGGGTGTGGTTGATGAACAACCCTGTGTGATCCAATTGGGGCTTGCGTTTCTTCAACTCTTCTTCGAGCTGACGGTAGGAAACGAGCAACCTCTTCCTGCCGGTTTCAATATCCACGATGAAAATCCCATCGTTTTGCGGCGCTATCTGGTCTTTGGACCAATCCAGGGCCTGCGGGTAACCTGTCACCAGCCGCAGTCGCGCCAGGCGACCGTAGTTTATGGCAAGAAAGGCCGAGCCGTCAGCGGCGACGCCACCATTGCCGATGGGCGTGTCATCGAATTTGTATTCGCGAATGCGCTTTTTCTTTTCAATGTCATACAGCACGGTGAAGACCTTGCCCGTCTTGATATCTCGGTCGTTAAAGAAGAACTGTGTTTCAGGTTTCAATGGGTTCCAATAGAACATTGTCCCTTGCTGTGGATTCCACGCGTGGCATTTATCTAACCGAATAATCTTGTTGTCATGATGGGTATCAACAAGGATCACTGTAGCGAACTCTTCGGGAGTGGGCAAACGATCTATTCTGTCGATTTCAAGGCCCAGCACATATCTGCCACTGGCGTTCCATGGGATCGTCTGGCATTGGCCGATATAGCCAAAGAAATGATGTTTCGTGCCGGAGGTGAGCTGCTCGACGGTGAGTTTAATATTTTCAGATTCGGATCCGAAGGTGGTTATACCGCCAACAGCAAATACAAAGAGGAATAAGTAAGCACTCCGTGGATTCGATTGAGTGTTTTTCATTCTTGCCTCGCCCAAACAAATACTTCCTATATCTT
>LJTR01000121.1 GCA_001303465.1 Phycisphaerae bacterium SG8_4 | reverse complement strand
TGGAATTTGGCTCCCCGGGGCGGACTCGAACCACCGACCAAGTCGACGTCCTTGTGGCTTGTTGACAAGCATCCGGCTTCGCCAGCCCTGCTAGTCAAAAACCGTCAGAGGAACTACCTTGTTTTATCGACATTAAGAGGAGTCAGGTATGGCGAAATACAGAAACTGTCTACCACAGATGTCAGGCGGTCTGTTTCTAAAGGATGGCGGTCTTGAAACAACATTGGCTTTCAAGGAAGGTTTTGCTCTGCCCGAGTTTGCTGCCTTTGACTTAGTCAATGATGATGCCGGGCGGGAAGCTATCATCCGCCAGCGTCGAAGTTTTGCCACTGTGGCCCGCAACCATTCAGTTGGAGCAATCTTGGAAGCACCGACATGGCGCGCGAGTCGAGATTGGGCTAATAAGCTGGGGTATACGGACGAAACACTGACAGACGTTGTTCGTAGGTCAGTCAAAATAATCGTGGCAGTACGCGAGGAATTTGAGAATCCGAACACACCAATAGTAATAGGCGGAGCGATAGGGCCTCGAGCGGACGCATACAGTCCGAACAAATTAATGACAGCCAGACAGTCTGAAAAGTATCACCTTACTCAGATAAGGACCTTTGTTGAGACAGAGGTTGATATGGTAACTGCGTTCACGATTTCGTATGTGGATGAAGCTTTGGGAATTGTGAGGGCCGCTCAATCTGCACAAATGCCTGTAGCTATTTCGTTCACATTGGGGACAGACGGCACTCTGCCCGCAGGTCCCAGCCTGCTGGATGCTATTGAGCAGGTTGACGCAGCTTCAGGGGGCGGTCCCGAGTACTACATGATCAACTGTGTTCATCCGATTTATTTTTCTGAGATTTTGACCTCCGGTGATCCGCGACTTAGAAGAATTCGGGGTCTGATGCCAAACGCATCGTCAAAGAGCCACGATGAACTGAACGAGGCGACGGAGTTGGATGAGGGAAATCCAACCGAATTGGCAAGCCACTTACGAGAAATCCGAAAAGAAATGCCTTGGGTGAATATTTTGGCCGGCTGCTGCGGGACAGATAGCCACTTTGCGGAGATCATTTGCGAGACTTGTGGATCTGACTGCTAACGGCCACTAGAGCAGCTCATGCTCGCTTCTGACCGAGAGCAGACGCTAGGCGGCAGTAACCGCGAGGAACAAAAAAAGGCCGCCCTCAGGCGACCTCTCGTAAGCCCAAGAAAGGGCTCTGGAATTTGGCTCCCCGGGGCGGACTCGAACCACCGACCAAGTGAATAACGGTCACTTTGCCTCGTCCCCGGACAACCGCATGGTCAAAGCGTCCGCTTTCGACGGTTCATTCAACTGGTCGAGGCAACACTTTATCTTGTTGAGAAGATGGAGTGTTATCAATGGCGTACCGAACGCGTATCAAGTACACCGCTGCGCAGAAGGCGGAGATGTGGGATCGCTGGGAGCGGGGAGAGTCGCTTAATGCCATTGGCCGTGCATTTGATCGGCCGTCATCCTCGATCTTTGGCCAGCTGGCGCCGACCGGCGGTATTCGGCCACCACCACGGCGACGCGCACGGCTGGCACTCACGTTAGCAGAGCGCGAAGAGATCTCACGTGGCGTGGTCGCGGGTCACTCGATCCGGTCCATCGCCGGGTCGCTGAGGCGCTCGCCATCGACAATAAGCCGTGAGATCAACCGTAACGGCGGTCGTGGCGACTATCGGGCCAATCATGCGGATCAGCTTGCCTGGGATCGGGCCTGCCGGCCCAAGCGCTGTAAACTGGTGAGCCACCCTGCGCTGGCGCGCCTGGTGGCGAGCAAGCTCCGCCGACGGTGGTCACCTCAACAGATTGCCGGTTGGCTGAAGCGTACCTACCCGCACGATGAGAGCCGTCACGTGTCACATGAGACTATCTATCGCAGCTTGTTCATCCAGGCGCGGGGCGCGCTGAAGAAGGAGTTGCTGCAGCACCTCAGGCGCAAGCGAACCATACGCCGCGCGCGACAGAAGAGTCTCAAGGGTGAAGGACTGGGGCAGATCACCGACACGGTATCGATCCGCGAACGGCCTGCTTCGGTGGAAGATCGAGCCGTACCGGGGCACTGGGAAGGCGACCTGATCTTTGGCACGCACAACAGCCAGATCGCTACATTGGTCGAGCGTCACACGCGCTATGTGCTGCTGGCCAAGATCAAGGGCAAAGATACCGAGACGGTCATCAATGCGCTGATCAGGCAGGCTCACAAACTGCCCCAGGAGTTGTACAAGTCGCTCACCTGGGATCGCGGCAGCGAGATGGCCGATCACCGGCGCTTCACGCTAGCCACCGGCATCCAGGTGTACTTCTGTGATCCACAGAGCCCATGGCAGCGCGGATCAAACGAGAACACCAATGCGTTGCTCAGGCAGTACTTCCCCAAGGGAACGGATCTGTCGGTCCACTCGCAGGCCAGGCAGCTCAACGAACGGCCGAGGAAAACTTTAGACTATGAAACACCGGCAGAGCGATTTGCCGCATGTGTTGCATCGACCGGTTGAATCGGCAGCCGAAAGCAGACATTGAAAGTACGAGTTGCCGCCTGGTACGGATTCAGGCCAAATTGAGCATCATTAACAACTTGTCGAAAGCTGGCCGTGCCCTGACCGATTGTTTGCTAGTACTCATCTTTTGGTTGGTTCAATTGTGTTCGATATATGTTGTGCGACCTGCTTCATCGATATTAACTGCTGGGCCTAGTCTCTGTTGTGGTCGACCGACATAGAGTTTAACAATGTTTCATCCCGACCCAAGAGGAATCCTGGCGCTAGTCGCGGTAGCTATCTGCTGGACGCTCGCGGTTGTACTGCGTCGTGTCGGGATGCGCGGCAGCGTAGCGCGCAAGCTCGCGCTCCTACTCGTCGTAGAGGGTATGACACTCGGATCCAGCAGTTCGGTCGACTTCCTGCTGACATCGCCCGCCGAGTTCTGGGGACGACATCCGACCCTCGGCACCGCGTCCATGTTTGTCCACACGCTCGGCGATTGCGCAATGCTCGCGCTCTACCCACCGTTCCTGGCCGCCGCTCTGCAAACACCACTGACGCGTCCGTTCGCGGTCAAGCGTGTGCAAATTGCGATCGTCGGCACTGCGGGCGCGCTGTTTGTTTTCGTCATGCTGGGGCCCTTCAAGGTTGGTGGCGCGCTGCTCTACCTGGCGCTCTCTCTCCTCTTTGGCTTCGCATTCGTGGCCTCGATTCAGGCCTGGCGCGCGGCATCAGGCGTTGCTCGCGCTAGGGCTCGTGCCTTTGCCCTCGCCTTCGGTTTTCGAGATGTCTGCTGGGGATTCTTATACGGCTTGTCAGTCTGGCAACTATGGACGGAGACCTATCAGTGGGTTGCGGACCCTATTCCTCCAATGTACTTCGTGTACCTGATCGGCACCCTCGTGTCAGTCCCGCTCATCGCCTACGGTATCCTGCGTACACAACTCTTCGACATCGACTTGCGCATCCGCTGGACCATCAAGCAGTCGACCCTTGCAGCGCTTTTCCTGGCCATCATGTTCCTGTTGACCGAAGGGGCGGACCGGCTTCTGTCGTCCGAGCTGGGTAATTGGGGGGGGCTGCTCGCGGCTGCCATTGTAGTGTTCTTCCTGGCGCCCCTGCAGCGATTGGCCGACCGGGTCGCCGGGGCGGCGATGCCTAACACCAAGAACACGCCGGAGTATGTGGCGTTCCGCAAGCTGCAGGTCTACGAGGCGGCGCTTGCTGAGGCCTTGCAAGGTAACGGTATCTCGGACAAGGAGCGCGCACTACTTGTCCGGCTGCGGGACACTCTCGGAGTTTCGCCGGACGATGCCCGGACTATGGAGAGAGAACTGCAAATCCCCGGGACCAATGTTCCGTAGATAGGCTGGCCTGCAGAGTGGTGTCGCTCTCGACTTACCCAGGACCAAACTGACAGGCAGCGACGAGAGTCTGCTGTTGGCCGAAAGCAGACCCTCAGCCGACTCCGCAGTTGCCCCCACCTTAACCGGCCCTGACCATCTGCGTTCGATTCAAAGCAGAAGCAAGTCACACTGATAGAATGCCGGGAAACGGGAAGGGTAGGTTGACGCCATGAATTGGGACGCAGTTGGAGCGGTCGCTGAGATTACTGGCGCTATCGCTGTGCTGATCACGCTTCTTTATCTGGCAAAACAGATCAAGCAATCAAATCGTCAGGACTTGTTAGCGGCCGACCAGCATATGCAGGACGAGGTAAATCATTGGGCTGCCCTCGTGTCCGAATCCACTGATTTAGCGGCCATAGTGATCCGTGGCCGGGAATCATACGAGGAACTTGATGGCGCAGATCGTTTCCGTTTTGATCACCTTCATTTCCTCCTGCTGAATCTTATCGAGGCGCAGTTGTTTCGGATTCATCAGACTGCGTCAAATGAAGACTACCGCCAGTGGGCAAAACAGAATTTGCGAGAACTGATAAAAGGTTACTTTGGCTATCCTGGCACACGTCAAGTTTGGCAGGCTGCCAGAAACTACTATCGACCGGAGGTACAGGAGTTAGTGTCGGAGAGCCTAGGGAGTGACCAGGCCTGCGTTTCAGTAGCTTAGGGCCTCCACGATACATCTGGACCGAGGAGGTCGAGTTACGTTTGCTCTTGGCCGAAAGCAGCCGTTCGGCCGCGGCCTGAACGGATCTCGTTTTCATCCTTCCTGGGGGTCTGCTTCCGACCCGTTACTGAGACTTGAGCGGGTGCTTCACGAAGTTGAGCGAGAGGAATAATGTCCCGATTTCGCCAACTGCAATGAATTGGCACAACGTTTAGACTAATAACTGAAAATATTTCAGGCACCTCTGCGGATTTTTTCAGGTCGACTAATCTCGCGTTGGGCTATCCTCATGGGGACAACAATGGCGGACTCTTCTGGAGTTGTCGGTAGAGCGCTTATCTGGGCCACCGCCATATCGTTTTTTGTTTTCTTTTTGTTTTCGGCTGTGTTTTTCGGAAATCTAGGGCCTATCCCGGCTCTTATATATGGCCCCACTGCTTTTGTGGTGTCTTTTATTGTTTTTTGGATTGTCGAATCGTTACTCGAACGTCATACACGATCGAACAGAAAAAAATTCTACGTTGTTTTATGTGTAATTCTTCTTGCTCCTATCGTGATTTACACAGGGTATAACTACCAAGAGTCTACTCGTGCAGAAAGGATGGAACATGCTCCCCCGCTTACTAATGAGGAAGAGCTACTACTCAAGTCCACGCGTTTGAATTTACGAATCGGCGTAGATAACCCACGATATGCCTGGGTTGACACAAGGAGTCTAATAGAAGATCTACGAGAAACGTGTTTGTTTTTAGAAGTAGGTGAAATAAATGGGTTTTTCAGAGCCGATGTATTTGCAACGATTACAGGGCGTTATAAAGACAAAACCGGATTCAAATTCATATTCCATTTACCTGAACAGAAAAGGGAAGGTATTGAAATAGAGGTCCGCTATAAATTGAAATCTGTATGGACTCGGGGGGTAAGTCGCAGGACAGATCGCAAACAGTACATCGATCGCCTAGCAGTGGAACTCATTAAAGCATTCCAATCTCTTTCTGACAGAAGTGAATTGATTGCCGCAGAGCAGTCAGTTGTGAAGACCAGTGACGGAATATCCTGTCGACGTGACCAGTTAAAATAATCGTAAGATGTGAAGACTGTTCAGGGTCGATAAAAGGCATCGACACTGCCGGTGATATTACTGATTGTTGCCGGCGAAAAATCGAGTTGCGCTTCTGGCCGGAAGCAGCCGTTCCACCTCGACCTAAAAGAATCTCACTTCGATCCCTTCTGAGCGTCTGCCAGCGACCCGAAGCCGAGCATCAAGACACAAGCATTCGATGGCCAGTTATCCATGCGCATCTGAGCTGATCACAGAGCCGTTGTATACTGGAAAACGCGTCGTGTAGCTTAGGCAACCGGGGGGAGAAGGCGATGATTGAGTGGCATGTGGAAGGGATTCAATACGGTAGTTGTAATTGTGATCACGCATGTCCTTGCCAGTTCGAGGGCTTGCCCAATCACGGGCACTGCCAAGGCTTTGATGTAATCCGCGTAGACAGGGGCAGTTTCGGCGGCGTTGATTTAAAGGGGGTTGTTGCAGCTGCCGTCTTTGCCTGGCCTGGGCCGGTCTTTGAAGGGAAAGGTCAAATGCAACTCGTGGTTGACGATCGAGTGAGTCAGGATCAAAGACATGCCATAGAGCAGGTAATGCAAGGTAAAGAGACCGTGGAGGCAGGCACTCACTGGTGGGTCTTTTCAGCCATGTCTGACACCATCCATGAAACTATCGTCCGTAGAATCGATTACGAAGTGGACCTGGAAGCGAGGACAGCCAGAGTGCACATCGATGGGATTCTGGAATCGAGCGCCGAATCCATTAAAAGCCCCGTAGATGGCTCACCGCACCGGGTGAAAATCCAGATTCCTCATGGCATTGAGTTTGAAACCGCTGAAATCGTCGACGCAACGTCGAAGGTCACAGGCGTCATCCCCATGGACCTGGACGGTACCTACGGCCAGATCTGCAAGATCCATCACACCCAAGAAGGCCCAGCGTACAAGATCTAGTCTGCATTGTTTCGGGAATTGGAACATAGGCCGCTCGAATTCATTCTGCGGCGTGACCGCCAGGTAGTCGCTGTCTGCCTCTTTATCGTTGCGGCGAGTGCCTGGCTGTATATCCTGTCCGGTGCTGGAATGGGCATGTCCATGCTGGAGATGACCCACCCGGGGGAGACTGGCATGGATATGGATATGGTCATGCCTCAGTCGTGGTCCCTTGGCTATACAGTGATGATGTTCTTTATGTGGTGGATCATGATGATTGCGATGATGCTGCCCTCCGCCACGCCCACCATCCTTTTATCTGCGGCGCTCAACCGGCGCTCCTCCAGTGAAACGCCACCCTACGGCAGCACGGCGTTTTTTGCTTTCGGGTATTTACTTGCCTGGGCGATATTCAGCCTTGTAGCGGTGCTCTTCCATTGGGTGATCGAACAGGCGGGATTGCTGTCGATGCTGATGGAAAGTGCGAGCGGGATCTTGTCAGGTCTATTGCTCATCCTGGCGGGCGTCTGGCAATTCACGCCATACAAGAATGCCTGCCTCACTCATTGCCAATCACCGGTTGAATTCCTCGTCCGGGCCAGGCGACCCGGCAATCGTGGTGCCCTTGTGATGGGTCTGCATCATGGTTGTTACTGCTTGGGATGCTGCTGGTTCCTGATGGCCTTGTTATTCGTTGGCGGAGTCATGAATCTTTACTGGATCATCGGGCTGGCGATTTTCGTTTATCTCGAAAAGTGGTTGGCTAGTGGAAAGTGGCTGCCCCGATTTGCAGGCGCCGCCCTGTTGATTTGGGGAGTCCTGGTTATTGGTGGAGTTACCTGAGTAGTCGCGCCTCGTTCGAGTGACGGATTTCCTCGCCCCGTCCGTCGAATGATTGAGCTATCAGCACGGTGTCCGCTTCTGGCCGAAAGCAGACCTTCCGCTGAAGCCCTGACCGAGCCTCTCTGAAGCCTATTCTGAGCGTCCGCTTCCGACCCAAAGCAGCCGTTCGCTGAGCCTGCTTTATCGACAAACTCTCCCCGTTCCCCCATGATTGGGCGACCCTTGGGGAGGTCATAACAACAACGATGTCGTTCTTCGCGGAACTCAAGCGCCGCAACGTGATCCGCGTGGGTGCTGCCTATGTCGTGGTGGCGTGGCTGCTGATCCAGGTGGCCGAGACCATCTTTCCACTGTTTGGCTTTGGCGATGGCCCGGCGCGCCTCGTGGTCGTGCTGCTGGCGATCGGTTTCGTACCCGTCTTGGTCGTTTCTTGGGCATTCGAAATCACCCCCGAGGGCGTCAAGCGCGAAAGGGAAGTCGACCGGGCCCACTCGATCACGGCGCAAACCGGAAAAAAACTGGACCGCGTCATCATGGCGGTCCTAGCCGCGGCTCTCGCGGTCTTCGCCTTCGACAAGTTTGTATTGGATCCGCAGCGCGATGCAGACATTACGGAAAGTGCGGCGCAGGCCGGCGCCGAGCAGGCGAGGGAGGAAGCCCGGCTGAGCATGTTTGAAGAAAAGTCGGTTGCGGTCTTGCCATTTGTCAATCGCAGCGAAAAGAAGGAGGACGAGTACTTTACCGATGGCATGCACGATGAGTTGCTGACCCGCTTGTCGCGCATCTCGGAGCTCAAGGTGATCTCCCGGACCTCGGTAATGAAGTTTCGGGATACCGATAAAACCATTCCCGAGATTGCCAGGGAACTGGCGGTAGCCGCTATTCTGGAAGGGGGAGTGCAGCGGTCGGGCAACCAAGTGCGTATCAACGTGCAATTGATCAACGCACACAGCGACGAACACCTGTGGGCGGAGATCTACGATCGGGAATTGACTACAGAGAATCTATTCGCCATCCAGAGCGAGATTTCAACAGCCATCGCCGAATCACTGCAGGCGACGCTTTCGCCGGAAGAAAGGGACCGTGTTTACGACCTCCCGACTTCTAGCCTCGAAGCCTACAATCACTATCTACGCGGACGTCAGTCGATGGCCTCGCGCACAACGGAAGGCCTCCGGCGGGCGCTTGGCGAGTTTGAACAGGCCACCGAAATCGATCCTGAATTCGCCCTGGGGTGGGTGGGTATCGCTGATGCGGTTCACCTGCTCTTCGAGCATGGAGGGATTGACCGCTTCGAGCACCAGGCGTTGCACAAGGAGGCGGCAGAGAAGGCGCTTGCTTTGAACGATCAGCTGGGCGAGGCCTATACGTCGCTGGCGTTCTATTACTTGGACGTGGGTGAGAGAGAGAAGGCCAAGACCGCCATCCTGAAGGCGATCGAGCTGAATCCAAATTACGCCCAGGCCTATCACTGGTATGCAAACATCCTGGGCGGACAAGAGCGGGATGAGAAGCGACTGTCTGTCTTGTACAAGGCGGCGCAGCTTGACCCTCTTTCATCGGTAATCCAGGTCAATCTCGCTGGTGAGCTGGTCCGACTCGGCCGCCCGGAAGACGCCCGGCACGTCTATCAGCAGCTGGCGCGCACAGATCCGCGCTTCGCTCCTACCTACACTTTTCTGGCCGATATTGAAATGGATTACGGCCGCATAGCCGAGGCCGCCAGGCTTTATCGCAAGGCCGTCGAACTGGACCCGGGAAGCGGCAGAACGCTGCAGATGGCAGCGCGACCTTATCTTGCAGTCGGGGATTTTGAGACGGTCAAGAAAATTATCGACCAGATTGACGAACTCCTCGGGCCCGACAATGAGCCTGCCGCAAAGTTGCGCTGGGACTTGCTCCTGGCCCAGTCGAAACCGCAGGAATCGGTCGAGTACCTCGACAGCTTTCCTCCCGCCTGGAAGAAACTGTGGCTGATCGACTGGGCGTACATGTGGTCCTGGATGCATGTCGGGGACTTCGAAAAATCACGTGAGTACCTGCTGAAGGTATTTCCGCATGTGACGGAGCGGGAGCAATGGCAACAGCAGTTCGCCGACAGCGGTAACCTTTACTGCCCGTTTGCAGGGATCCTGATTAGAGCTGGAGACACGAGTCTGGGTCATGACCTTCTGGATTTCTTCACAGAGAGCCTCGAGGCCAGAGAGACGACCGCGTCTACACCCGGTGGGCGCGAGAATAGGGCGCTGTGCTACCTGATCGCCGGCTCTTATGACCAGGCGCTGGAGATCTTCAGCGAACTCGTCGCTCAAGGCCACCTAATAGGGCATTGGTCGTTTCAGGGCCCACAACCCTGGTGGGAACTGATTCGCGATGATCCCCGTTACCTGGCACTCGTCGGCAGGATCGAAGCCGCACTGGCCGAGCAGCGAAAGCTCTTGAACGAGCAGGGGCCCCTTGGATCGTCTGCTCCCTAGATCCCTTTTGCCGTGAATAGAGACTCCCAGTAAGTCCGAATATACGGAGTGCTTTTTTAAATTTCATGACCCTGGAAGCTCTACTAACAAGTTGATAGCAGTTGAGCGAAATCCCGCAGGCTCTGATGTTAAATACCCAGATCCAGAAGCGAAGAAGGCCGCCCTCAGGCGACCTTTCGTAAGCCCATGCAGGGCTTCAGGAATTTGGCTCCCCGGGGCGGACTCGAACCACCGACCAAGTGATTAACAGGACCAGGGAGAGTTTGGTTATGGGGCAGAAAGTTTAAGAATCGTAAGTGCTTTTCTGATGGCTCCTTTGGTCAGTGGGCCAAAACCGAACTTATTCCGAACTTCTTCCATGCTAATTGGCTCTGAACCGAGTGAATGACTTGAAAAAACTTTATTTTAAACAGTTAGTTGGGGGCCCTTCTTTAACCGAACTCTGACCGAACCTCGCTGATTCGACACCATCCTCGGAGGGAAGAGGGCGCAGATGGCTCTTTTGGAGGTC
The DNA here is from genome assembly GCA_001303465.1 of Phycisphaerae bacterium SG8_4. Classification (GTDB taxonomy): domain Bacteria; phylum Planctomycetota; class Phycisphaerae; order Sedimentisphaerales; family Anaerobacaceae; genus SG8-4. The sequence continues at coordinate 1,903 of LJTR01000121.1, read as the reverse complement.
CGCTTCCGACCCAAAGCGGACGTTCCTCAATGTCTCGAATTACGCCGCGTATGAGTCGCGATCATCTAGTCGACTGCCTTAGCCCGAGCTTGTCCAGCAACGCAGGCCAGCGGGCATCGGTGTGAAGTGGCCTCAGGAAAGGGCTCGTCATCATTTCCGCGATGCCGTTGTCGCGATGCTCGTACGCCAATTCGAGCCATTCGAAGGCCTCGTCGAGCCGACCCCGGAAAGCCATGGATTCCGCTACCTGGAAGTACTCCGAATCTCCTTCGACGCCTTCGATGAGCTGCTGGAGGATGGCATCCGCCTCGTCCTGACGGTCCGCGGCGACTAGCGCGAGGTTCATGCCGTAACGTCTCCAGAATTCATCGGGCTCCTTGTCCAGTTCCTCGAGCGCTGCTTTCGCCTGACCCCGCAGGATATGGACCCGGCCCAGTAGCTGGTGGGCGACGGCGCGTCTGGGGTTGAGAGCGAGAATTTGCTCGATGATTCCAACTGCTTCATCCAGCCGCCCCCGTGACATCAGGAGCATGGACAACCATATGTGGCCGGTCGTATTCAACGGGTCCAGCGCGATGGCCTGCCTCAGATGCCGTTCGGCATCGTCCAGCCGACCCTGGGCCCTCGCCAGATAGCCGGCCTGGATCACGACCTGTGCGCTTCCGGGAGCGATCTTGAGCCCGCGAGAGATGGCTGCCTCTGCACGGGACCATTGGCCGTCGAATGAGGTGCTGAGGAGGGCCTTGACGGCATAGGCCTCCGCCAGCCCGTCGTCGAGGGCCAGCGCCCGATCACTGGCCTCAAAAGCCTTCTCAATACGCTCTGACTTGTCCGGGACTCCATAGCTGATCTGGTACCAGTAGGCGTGCGCAAGGCCTGACCACGCAGGCGCATAATCCGGATCGCGTTCGAGGGCTTCCCTGAACGCACCAATTGCATTGTCGAACTTGTCTGGTTCACCAGAGGTCGTGAAATACATTCCTTTTAGATAGAGTGCAAAGGTTTGCGGATCCGTTTCGGTCACTGTAGGCACTTCTCCCAGCAGACTGATCTTGAGCGCATCCACCACCGAACGAGCTATCTCGTCCTGGATGGCGAAGATATCGTCCAGGGTGCGGTCATAGGTCTCGGACCACAGATGGTAGCCGTCGGTCGCTTCGATCAGCTGTACCGTGATACGGACCCGGTCACCGGATTTACGCACGCTACCTTCGAGGACATTGGCCACGTTCAGTTTCTCAGCCACCGATGGGATGTGGACCTTCTCGCCTTTGAACGAGAAAGAAGACGTGCGGGCTGCTACGTGCAGCTCCGGTATTTTCGCCAGGAGGTTCAGCAGCTCCTCGGAAAGTCCGTCGGAAAAATACTCGTTGCTGGCGTCGTCGCTCATATTGACGAAAGGGAGGACGGCAATAGAGTTCTTGTTCGGTACGGGCCCTGCCAGGCCGAGATCCCGTTTCAGACCCTCCGGTGTCCACTCGAAGATCCAGGCCAGGATGGCTATAGGGACGAAACCCAGCACGTACGCCCAGGTGACGATGCTGCCGACCCAAGAGGGTATGCTGAGCCCAGGGAATATCACGTCGGCAACTTCGACGACGACCCAACCGGCGATGGCGTAGGCAAGCAGAACACGCACGACGTGGCGTCGTTTGAGCTCGGTCAGGACTGACATGGGGTTGCTACTCTTGTGACTCGCGTCTCCAAAGCAAGCATGACCTAATTGGTGAGCCCGGAAAAGTACTGTCCTGTCCCGCAATAAAAAAAGGCCGCCCTCAGGCGACCTCCTATGAGCCCAAGACGGGCTTCTGGAATTTGGCTCCCCGGGGCGGACTCGAACCACCGACCAAGTCGACGTCCTTGTGGCTTGTTGACAAGCATCCGGCTTCGCCAGCCCTGCTAG
>LJTR01000120.1 GCA_001303465.1 Phycisphaerae bacterium SG8_4 | reverse complement strand
ATCGAGGTCAGCAGATCGGAAATCAAAACGATCAACCCGCGCTTGGTCAGCATCTCTGCAATGTGCTGCAGAGGCGGACCAAGATCGGTGGTCTTGCCGCTGGGGGTCGTCTCCAGGGCCAGCATCAGACGGTGCAGATAGCCAGGCCGGTTGCGCGGGACCATGTGTTGTCTGATTTTATCGTCGAAGGTCGCCAGGCCGACGGCGTCGCCCTGGGTCGAGAGAAAATATGCGAGCGTCGCGGCGAGCGTGCCGGCATACTGCGACTTTGTGTATTCTCCGGAGCCGTAGCCCATCGACCGGCTGTGGTCGACGAGCAGGTGGCAGCGAAGGTTCGTCTCGTCTTCGAACTTCTTGACATAGAGTCGATCGCTGCGTGCGAACAGTCGCCAGTCAATATAGCGGGGATCGTCACCGTGTGTATACTGGCGGTACTCTGTAAACTCGACTGAGAAGCCGTGATAGGGGCTCCGGTGGATGCCCTTCCAGAAGCCCTCTACGACCACCTTGGCGCGCAGCTCCATCGACTTGATCCTCATTAGCGAAACCGGATCGATTATGCCGTCGACCTTTCGTGACTTGACGTCCGGCTCGGATGGCGCTGTCTCATCTTTCATCTTGGATCAACTTTCCTTGATCGATTTGAGCAGGCGGTCGACAAGATCATCGACAACGACGCCCTCGGCCTCGGCGCGGTAATTGATCAATACGCGATGGCGGAGCACCGGATGGGCCAGCGCCCGTATGTCCTCGAATTTCACGTGTGACCTGCCGCCGAGCAGAGCCCGCGCCTTGGCGCCCAGCACCATGTACTGCGACGCGCGCAGGCCCGCGCCCCACGTGACCCACTCGTTTACAAAGTCCAGCGGATTATTCGGTCCCGGGCGCGATGCCGTCGCTATCCTCACGGCGTAGCGCACCACGTCCTGGGCGACAGGCACCTTGCGCACCACGCTTTGAAAACGCAGCAGATCCTCGCCGCTGAACACCTGCTGGATGGGTTCGGGCTCGGTGGTGGTGGTCTGACAAACCACGGCGACCTCGTCGTCTTCGGGCAGGTAATCGATGTACACGTTGAACATGAACCTGTCGAGCTGGGCCTCCGGCAACGGATACGTGCCTTCCATCTCGATCGGGTTCTGCGTCGCGAAAACATAAAACGGTTCGCTGAGCTTGTAGGATATGCCGATGGCGGTGACATGGTGTTCCTGCATTGCCTCGAGCAGGGCCGCCTGGGTCTTGGGAGGCGTACGGTTGATTTCGTCGGCAAGAATCATATTGGCAAAAATCGGGCCCTCGGTGAAGACCATCTTCCGCTCGCCGTCGGTCTGCTGGAGAATCTCGGTGCCGGTAATGTCAGCGGGCATAAGGTCCGGCGTGAACTGGATGCGCTGGAACTTCAGGTCGAAAAGTTCGGCGAGCGACTTGACCAGAAGTGTCTTGGCCAGACCCGGGGCGCCGGTGAGCAGACAATGGCCTCCCGAGAGAACGGCAATGAACAAATGCTCTATGACGTCCTCCTGGCCTATGATCACTTTTGACAGTTCGGCATTGATGCGATCGCGCGCGCCTTTGATCTGTTCGACAGCCTGTCGTTCGAGTTCGTACGTCTTGGTAGCCAAAGTGCCCTTCCCTTCAAATACAAATCAAACATCAAAAATCAAATATCAAAATTGCGGAATCCGCCTGCGGCGGATGACTTCCTCAATTCTACACTCTGCTTTTTGCTCTGTGACCTTTTCTTTCAATGTGTCATAGCGTAAAAGACAATGTTTATCCCCAGCGGATATGCACTCTTCTCGGAAAACTGATGGAAATACCATTCATTTTCACCTTCGCGTTCCCAGCCGTCGCCGAGGTCGGTGTTATGGCAGATGATGGCCATAATCCTGCCTTTGTCATCATAGAGGCCCTGGTAGTGGACTTCGCGCGCGTCATGGCGCTCCCAGGTGACGCCGTAACTGCGCCCGCCGAGGGCATGACCGATGCTGGGGATCTGTGGCCTCTCCTTGAGTTCGAATGGGTAGTGGAAGATCCGGTGTTCGTAATCGAGCGGGATCGGTTCACGATCGGGAAACACCAGCTTGATTTGGTCGTAAAAGTTGTACCATTCGTCCTCGCCCCAGAAATCATCCACCATCAGGAAGCCGCCGTTGAGCAGGTACTTGCGGAGGGCCTTGATCTCCTCTTCGCTGAAGACCAGGTCACCGGGCTCGACAATATAGATGAAGGGGTAGTCGAAAAGGCGATCATCTGTCAGTTCGAGAACCAATCCGTTGGGATCAACTTCCATCGAGGTGAGCTGCTGCAGGCGGTAAGAGAAGTTCAGATCGCTGTCGGGGTAATCTGTGGCCCACTTGCCCCCTCTGCCACCTCCGCCCCATCCTCTATCCCCGCGGGATCTTCGACCACCAAAACGACTGCCGCGCGACGGCCTGCCACCACCATAGTAGCCGCCACCGCCATATCCGTCAGAGAACCGAATTCGAACGAACGTAAACACGTCTTTCGAGAATTCCCTGTCGGGCTCCCACTTGGGCACACCTGCGCGGTCGCCGTAGTATCTCCTCTGTGCGAACGTCAGGCCGCCGGCCAATGACGCCGCGACGAGCAAGACAATAAGCCACCTCGATTTTCTCATGGCGCATCCCCTCTAGTTGCCTGCCCCTTCGGTAAGCTCAGGGCAGGCTCTGAGCCTGTCGAATGTATCTGCGGCTGATTTGTTTCTTTCATGATTGTTGCCAGCAGCCTGTGGGCCTCGCGGAATCGTGGTGCTTCGGCCAGGGCTTCGAGGACGTATCTCTTTGCCCTGGCTGGGTCGCTATCTCGCATAAGCCGCGCCAGGCGAAAGTTGATGTCGGCTGGGTCAGCCGGATCCAGCAGGAGCACGCGCCGGTATGACTCTACTGCCTGCTCGCGCCGGCCGAGCTGCTCATTGGCGCGGCCCAGCCTCCAATGAACCGTGGCCAGCATCGGATAGACCGCGATGTATCTGGCGCCGTTGGTGACAACTTCTTTCCAGTCTTCTTGCTCAATGCCGATCTCCATCAGCCGGTCGTAGGCATCCACCGCATCGGGTGACAGGATCGCCAGGTCGCTCAGCACGAGGCGTTCTTGTGCGGTGTCACCGAGCTTGCGGTGAACTTCGGCGAGAAGGCGATATGCATTATCTTCACCGACATATCTGGGGTAGAGCCGGATCAGCTTCTTGAGCGGATTCTTTGCCTCTTGCCACTTCTGACCAGCCATGAGATTATTAGCCTGAACGGTCAGGGCCCAGAAGCTGTTCGGGTGCTCGGTAAGCCACTGCTCGAGAGTATTCGGATCAGCCGGTTCGAGCTGCCCTGTTTCCGGCTTGGCCCAATCGACATCAGGGGCCAATTGCTCGGCGCGCTCTCGGGCGAATGCCTCGAATTCCTTCTCGAGGTTTTCTAATGGCGCGGCATGCCTTGCGATGGCCGAGTTGATCTGAGCGCCGCTGGCCAGATCGGCGAGGATTGCTTTGAGAGTCTCGAGCCCGTATCGCTTGACAAGATATTCCACTGCAAGTGCAGAATTATAGTAGGCGAATTGCAGGTCCATAGAGCCGGGCGGACTCATAAATGCCGCGCTGAGATTGCCTATTGGTATCAGTTCGTTGCCGAGGATCTTTCGGCGGTACGACGGATCCATGCGCTGGCCCCAGGTCGGATCTCGCTGGAATTCCTCATACACGGAAATCCCTTCGCTTAGCCAGCGAGGCATTTTGTTATGCGTTATGTTCAATGTCACCACATGGCAGAACTCGTGCCACAGCATCGATTTCCAGTTGTGGGGTCTGCCCGCCTTGGGGCTGTTGGCTGTTATGACGTTGCCGAAACAGACGCCGAGGAAACCGTCGCCGCCGGGCATGCCGAACGTGCGCACTGCGAAATCCTGCTGATCGTCAAACAACTCCACGGTGACCGGCTCGGCCAGTTCTATGCCGTATTTCTTGCAAAGCTGTGATTTCGCATGTTGCAGCAGCTCTAAGACCTCGTCACCGTAGACGTCCGCCTCTTGCTCATTCATCCTGATGATAAATCCGTCGGTCCGCAGCGTCTTGAATTTTGCCATGTTGTCGCGCAGGTTTGCGAGATTGTACGCCTCGACGTTGTATCCGTCCTGACTGTGAACCGCGTCGGCCAGCACCCAGCCCTCCTTTTCCTGGCCGAGCCGAAGCAGGTCCTGGGCGAGCTGAATCTTCGCCGGCAGATATTGCGGATCCGATGCGAGCGCCAGGCGCTGATAGGCGGCTCCTTCGGCGAAGCGATATTTCTGAGACAGTTTTCTGCCGACAAGATAATCAACCCGGGGATTTGTCGGCCAGTGCTTCAGCGCATTGGCGCGATGGCTGTCACCTGCCTCGGAGTCGTTTGCCAGATGGGCCAGGACTGCCCGGTATGACCAGGCCTCATCATGCCACGGATTTACGGCAATTACCCTCTCGAGCAGCTCGGCTGCCACCTCGTAATCTTCACAGTCGATCTGGTGCTCGGCGAGCAGTATCAGCGCCGGCGCGTGATTGGAATTCAGGACAAGGGCTCTCTGTAGTGACTCGATCATTGCGCCGCGGTCACTGTTGAGAAATGCCTTGGCCAGTCCGTAGTGTGCGTCGGCGTCTGCGCCGAATCGCTTCAGGGCCTCGCCGTACTTGTTCGCCGCCAGTTCGTAGTCCTGCTTGGCCAGCGCCAGATCGCCGGCGGCTAGGTAGGCGTCTAGGCAGTTAGGATCGCTTTTGATCGCTCGGTTGAAGAACTCATCCAGTATCAGCTTGGGTTCGCCGCCGAGCAGCAGCAATGATTCGCCCAGGGCGACCAGGTCGTCGGCGTTGACAAAGCGGACGTCGCGCCCGGTGCCTATCCGGAAGATTCTCGTGAGCATCTCAGCGGCCCGTTCGGCCTGGCCGTTGCGCTTGTAGACGGTATGGCCAAGTTTCAATAGGCGGATGCTCCAGCGATAATCTCCCAGGGCGGTGTCCATGGCCTCCACGGCTTGTTCGTACCGGCCCAGCGCCATGAGCGATTCGATCATCAGGATTCGCCAGTCTGCCGCGTATGCTCCGTCTTCGATGGCCTTTCGTGTGGACTCGAAGCATTGGACATATTGGCCGGCCTTGAACTGTTTGCGAGGTGCATCGATGTCTGCGCCAAGTGTAGACTCACACATATACACAAAGGCACAAAGGCACAAGACGCATACAAACAAGGGGGCCGCATTAATTCTACCAGACCTGGCGTACATCCAAATCTCCCATACCCATAGTATGACCCCGGTGGACCCGGCTACTTGCCAACCGCCACCGCCCCAAAGCGGAACGACGCTTCCAAAACGTTCATTCTAACGCCGACGGCCAGCCGAGTCAACCCGATTCGTGCCAGCGCTGACGATCCCTGGCTAATCGCGCCCTCACTGCCGGCGACAAAGCGCAGATGTAGTCCACTGCTGCAAGTGTGGACTGCGACACCATAGTCCTTAACCAGGGAAAGCCAAGTTATGACATAGGACGTTTCGGATTGCGGAAATATTTCACTATTCCCGGACTTGAGAGCGAAACAACGCGAACAGAACAAACGTGCTTCTTCGTAACGCGTGAATTCGGCTAAGTTACTGTCTGTCGGTTTTCAGCCAAATAGATGTTCAAGGATCACGTCCCTGACCTTTTGACAAGGTATCTCATCGGGCACGCCCTTCAAATCCCGCCTTGTGACCATTAACGGCTGAATATTCTCGGCAGTCTCGATCCTGCCGTGTGAGCCTTTTACCAGGCTGGTATCGAGCGGGATCACATCCATCAGTGTTCTAAAACCGAGCCTGCTCTTGAGCAGCTTGAGGGCTATCTTGAACCTCGGATTGCCGATCGCCGGATCGACAAAGAGTTCGCAGGGGTCGTAGCCCGGTTTGCGGTGGATATCGACCGTCCGGGCAAAGTCGGGGGCCTTCGTGTCATCCAGCCAGTAGTGATAGCTGAACCAACGGCCCTGGGCGGCTACGAGAACTATATCTCCTGATCGTTGATGGCTGATGCGCAGCTTCGATTGCGCGTCTGAGTCCAGAACCTGTTCGATGCCAGGGACTTTCTTACAAATATCGCGTATTCGGTCGATATTGGGCCCGTTCCTGATGTATATATGGGCTATCTGATGGTCTGCTACGGCGAATGCCTCCGACGCGCCCGCGTCGAGCAGTTCGCCCCCCATCTCTTCGCGGATAGCAATGCAGCCCTCTTGTCGGAGTATTCTGTTTATCGCTATTGGCTGGCTAACCGGCTCTATGCCGTATTCGCTGACAATTATTGGCTCGATCGATCGACTTTCGAAGTAGCTTAGGAGATCTCCCACGACCTGGTCGATCTGCGCAACGTGTTTGGTGATGTCTTTGTGGTCAGGACCCAGCTTCTGCAAAGCGTAGTCCAAATGAGGCAGATAGACCAGCGTGAGCGTGGGATCCAGCTTCTTGTGAGCAATTACCGTTGCATCGGCGATCCATCGACTGGATTCGATGGAAGAGGCCGGCCCCCAGAACTTGAACAAGGGGAACGGCCCCAGTTCTGATTGCAGTTCGTCTCGCAACTCGGCCGGATGGCTGTAACAGTCGGGAATCTTGCGGCCGTCCGCCTTGTAAATCGGCCTTGGTGTCACCGAATAATCGGCGCTGGAGTACATGTTGTACCACCAGAACATGTTGAGGCATGTGAATTTGGTATCTCTCTTGCGGGCTGTCTCCCAGACCTTTTCTCCGCCTACCAGTCGATTGGATTGCTTCCAGAACCCGACCTCGTTGGCCTGGCGGTCGAACCATCCGTTGGCTACTATGCCGTGTTCGGATATGCTGCCGCCTGTCAGCATGCTCGATTGGACGCTGCAGGTAACCGCCGGAAGCACGCCCAGCAGTTTCCTCCTCTGACCTTCTGCGCAAAATCGCCGCAGGTTCGGCGACCACTCGCCGATCAATGACTCGTTCAGGCCCACCACCAGAATGACAGCTGTCGGATTGCTCATACTATGTGCCTCCGATCTTGCGGTGACTCAATGTCACGACCACGAAGCATAGAGCGGCTATAGCCGCCGGCACCGGAGTTGCCAGCACCGCCAGCAGCAGACAGTCCAACAGGCATATGCAGGCCAGCCATGTCAGCACGGCCTGCTTTATTTGCGGCGGCTCGGCGAATGCCAGGAGAGCTGCTCGTGAGAGGATTATCAGCAGGACCAGGGCAATAATGCAAGGATAAACCGTCGCCGGCAACGACAGTGCGAACGCCGCGGGCACCAGTAACATGATAGCGATTGAAAGCCACCGGCGTTTGTCGAGCTGTTCTATGTTCTCACTGCGCCCGATCAATGTTATGAAAGCTATGTACAAGCCAAGTATCGCTGATGCTATCACGATATCCGTCGAAAACGCTCTTGTGCCGGCGCCAGAAACGGCGCAGGCGGATATGATATAGATCAAGGCTCGGCACCAGGCCATAAAGACAATTGAGTACCAGAAGCGTTTGTGTGTTATGTCGTACAAGACTATCATTGCCGTCAACAGCATGGCGAGGTACATGCAGTGTCGGTAGTACACCAGCAGAAGTACAAAGGCCGCCGCAAACAGTATGACGATAAATATCAGCGCCGCTCTCGGGGATATCCGGCCCGAGGCAATGGGCCGATCGGGCCTCTGCTCTCTGTCGATCTTGACATCGACGAGGTCGTTTAGCGCCATGCCCGCCATGTAGAAAAGACTGATGATTACCGAAAGTATGATTACGGGCAGTATTGCGACAGGTTCGCAGGCCCCTGCCGATCCGATAGCGCATCCGGTAAGCACGTTCGTCCAGCAGGTCGGCAGGTTCGATATCCGGGTCAGTGCTGCATATTGTTTTGCAAGCTTGTACATACGACTTCGGTAACTGCTATATCTCGTCGTTGAGCGTTCCCAACAGGAGCCGAATCACGTGCGCAAACCTATTGTCTCATTGATCGGCTTGGCTGGTATCGCGATCTTCTCCAACTTCTCCTGCACCCAGAGCAGCTCTCCTGCAATCCCCTGGGTGAGGTCCTTGACTTTAAGCTCGTCCGGCAAGACGGTCCAGGCATACGTCTCGACTTCGAAATGCCTGCAGTCGCTCTTTGTGTAAATGTTCTTGAGGCAGTCAACGATCTCGTGCCGGGTCGTTTTGAGGTGGCCGAATTTCTCAATGAAGATCGGCACGTGAAAGTGACATCGAAGTGTCCCGGCCGTTCGGGCGTCGACGTCTCTGATCGCGAGGGGCAGATCGTCGTAAGCTGCGATTCGGTCCGGTCGTCTTATGTATGTCTGGTGCAGGTACCTGTCTTCCTGGAATGTCTTTAGCTGGTCGATGACGGATTGGGAATTGCCGGCGGAGATCTCCGCTTCGACAGCAGAGGATATATGAACCTTGCCTATCCGGATGCCGTTTGTGACGTAGTCGTTGATCGCGGCTTGCTGATCGGCGAATATGACCGACGCGTGAGATATATCGTGACAGACGCGAATGTAGCGCAGGACGTCGCTCTCAAGGCGACCGGGCAGGAGATAGTCCTTGAAGAATGACACCACATCTCGGCTGCTGCTGAGAATACAGCCCGGCTCAGGTTCGATATCCAAATGGATCAGCTTTCCCGTTCGTAGCTCATTGACTCGGAGCAATTCGGCGATTCGAATCAGGTGGTCAGCCGCCTTTTTGTAGTCAAATTTGCGAGAAGGCCAGCCAAGAGGCAGAGTCGATATGCCTGCCTGCGACCCTTCCGGCATCAGCCTTGTGAGGATCCTCACAAGGTTGGCGGTGTGGTCGAGCCTTTCGGTTCGGGTCCAGTCCGGCTTGTATACCTGGTACTTGACCGTTTCTCCGTGGAAGTTGCCGTATGGGAATCCGTTCATTGTGAACGCACTGAGGCCGTTGGATTCGAGAAACGCTCCGAATTCCGCAAGACGCTTCTCGGTCAGGATCTGGTGTGCCGTCCGGGCCGAGAGCCAAAGCCCGATAGGGAACTCCTGATCGCCAGGCATCCTCGATTTGACGCCGACGGCATATCGCTCAAGACTCGCCAGATACCGGTCGAGGTCTTCTCCGGCGTGTACATTTGTGCAGTATCCGAGACTATACTTTGACGCATTCATATGATTTACGGCCATGAAGGAATCTTTCGCTTTGACCCAGGAACTCAATGGGATTTCTGTACGTTATCTTCTCTATCAGCTCATCGCTGTGACGGCGTTGTTGCATCTCGAAACGCAGCTTGGGCACCGACAGGGGATCGCTGTGGCCCCAGTCGGCTGCCGAGTTGATCCAGATGCGGTCGGGGCCGTACATCTCGATTATGTCGGCTGCGCGCTGCGGCGTGCACTTGGTGTTGGGGTAGATTGTAAGGCCCGCCCAGTAGCCGCGATCGAGTATCTCCGAGACCGTGTGCTCTTCGGCGTGGTCGATGAGGACTCTGTCGGGGTCGATTCCGCTGTTGGCCTCGATGGCGTCCATGATCAGCCTGGTTCCCTTGAGCTTATCCTCCAGGTGCGGCGTGTGGACGAGAATCAGTTGGTTGTATCTTTCCGCAACTGCAATTTGCTCTTCCAGTATGACCAGTTCGTTCTTCGTATTCTTGTTTAGCCCGATCTCTCCGACGCCGACAACACACTTGGCCTCCAGAAACTCAGGGATGATCGCGATGACCTCTCTGCCAAACGCCGGATCGTCGGCCTCCTTCGGATTGATACAGACCCAACTATAGTATTCAATACCATACTTGGCCGCCCGCTTGGGTTCGTATTGGGTCTGGGTCAGTTGGAGAAAGTAGTCACGGAAACCGTCAACGCTGCTGCGATCGAAGCCGTTCCAGAAGGCAGGCTCGGTGATGCAGACACAGCCGGCGAGCGCCATGCGCATGTAATCGTCTGTCGTTCGCGAGACCATATGAATATGGGGATCTATATACTTCATCATGCAGTCTCCTCGGCTTTTGCAGCGCCGCTTGCGCTTTTGACGCCTTCGGCTGATTGCGGCAGTTGCGTACTGGCGTCACTGAATGTCGTCAGTATTCGTCCGGCGCGGTTTGCCCGGCCATCGCAGAGCACATCAAGGGCTTTGAAGAGCGCCGCTATGCGGTAGTCGCTATGCGCTGGCCGCGCGTCACCGGTACGGTCTATCCGGTCGAGAAACGCAGCTATGTCAATCAGCTTGGCGCGATGCTCCAGAAAATAGCGATCTACGACCTCCTGGGAGGTCAGTGTGCAATGAGTCTGTCTTGTCATCATTCCTGCCCCACTCGTTAAATCTTTTCAAATACGATATTGCAGCGAGCATCTGGTTCGTGTCTATCTCGAATATGTCGAATGTCTCGCCGATTCTGCTGATCGAAGGGATCGTAAGCTTGCCGCCCAGGTGTTCCTGGAATTCATCGAGGCCGCCGAGCAGTGTTTTGGCCTGCTTCATCGCCCGGTGGTAAAGCTTGAAACCCATTCTGTTTAAGCATTCCAGAATTCTCTGGTGGTCGGCGTCACAGAGCCAGCCCATGAAGTTGGCGTAAGTGGCGTCGATCGCTATTCCGATGGCGACGGCCTGGCCGTGCGAGAGTTCGAATCCGCTGATCTGTTCCAGCTTGTGCGCCGACCAGTGACCAAAATCCAGCGGCCGGGCGTCCTGGCGCTCAAACGGATCTCCGTTTTGTGTGATGTGGTCGAAATGGAGCCTGCCGCTTCTCCTGATGATGGGAATCGCAGTGTCAAGATTCCGCGACCGAACCGCTTCACAGTTTCTGTCAATGTACTCGAACAGCAGGGGATCTTTGAGCAGTGCCACTTTAACAGCTTCGCTAAAGCCTGCCAGCCACTGGTCGGTGGTCAGTGTTTCCAGCGTTGCCTCGTCGTTGATAATGGCCCAGGGAGCAGCGAAGACCCCCATATAGTTCTTCTTGCCGAACGCGTTTATGCCGTTCTTCACGGCCATAGCCGAGTCTGCCTGTGACAGTGTCGTCGTTGCTACACGGATCAGTCGCAGACCTCTGTGCGTGATTGAAGCGGCGAATCCCACGGCGTCCAGTACGGCGCCTCCGCCGACAGCGATCACAAATGATTTCCTGCAGAGCCGGGATTGTTCGAGATCATTAAGGATTCGTTTGAAATAAGGCTGAGTATTCTTTATCTGCTCGCCGCCCGGTATTATGCGGACCTTAGGTGATTTTTCGGGCAAGTGTTTTCTGAAGTAATTGCCAATTCGATCGGAGAAATCTACCCGGCTGCGAGCGACATTAGAATCCACAAACACAGCGACATTGGGGCAGTTACCGCTATCGGCCGATAGGATCTCAGAGAGGGTATCGTTGCCGGCGGCGAAGACATCGGCCGTAAACCTCAGGCGGTGAGTAAATTTGCAGGAAAAAACAACGTCATGGGCGACATTATAGGTCGCAGTTGTCAGCTCTATCGCCTGCAGATTTGGCCTTTTGCTGACGTATCTTAAATTGCCGTACTTCACCTCGCCCCCCCCCCAATACAGGCATAACTGTATCACGCTCAGGCGTTATTATAGCATATTTCGCCTGTCAAAATCAAGTGAATTCTGTTCTCGCCGCGCAGCCGAAGTGCTTAGGACCATGCATGAAGTAACTTCCCGTTTTGGCCGCCCAATTGCACCGCATCTTCGGCTGCTCCTCAATTGTGGAATCCTCACTGTAGAATAGCTACAGTTCCGGCTCCACTCAATCGATCGCACCCAAATCTACGGCACACTTGGACCCCGAATTCGAGAACTTATTTCATGCACAATCCTTATTGCGTCACGACCTCAATGGGGATTGCGGCAAGCAAGCCTATCGAATTGCGGCGTTTCGGCAAGGGTTTGCCTTGTTTGTCCTTGGGGATGTATTCTCTGAAGGCTTCGATCAGGAGGTTGTCCGCAAAGCCGCCGGTATCCTCGTTGGCCTTCAGTTCAAATGCCAAACCTCGGGGCACGACTTCCACGCCGTTCAGAGTCAGTCCCTCGGGTGGTTTGTTCAGCGCGAGCTTGATTTGTCTGAGAGCTTGGCTCCTGCTGGTCTTGAGTGTTACCCTCCTTGAGCCGCCTGCGGGAATCCGCACTGGACTGCCGCCCATAAGCGTGACGGGAGGCGCGCCCCATCTGCCCTTTTGGACCAGAACGAGGAATTCCTCCGCCGGTACGAGGTGCCGGTAGAGAAATGCCTGCATAACGTCATCGGCGGCGACGGCCGTGCGGCTTAGAACCTCGCCCCCGACACGGATGCGGCCTTCGAACTGCATTGGGATCGGTCCGGCAGCAGCCTTCGCTGGCGCCCTGAGGATCATGCGGACGCTGTCGCGGCCGGCAGGAATAAGCCCGCCTTCGAGTTTGAACCCGGCGGGGGGGTCTTTCAAAACGACCTCGATCTGGCCGTCGTAGCCGTCCTTTCTCAAAGCATACACGCTGATCGCAGCGATGCCTCCGGCGCTCACGCTGACACTGGAGGGCGCCACACGAAGTGCAAAGTCACCTTCTGCGACAGCAACGCGCAGGCGGTAGCCGAAGGCGTCGCCTCCGTGATTTTGTGAATCGGCCAAGTGCACGCAGTAGATCCCGGCATTGGGGACCTCGGTCATCAGATATGAATCTGCGTGGTGGGTAGTCAGACCCATCATGTTTGTGTGCAGGTGCTCCTCCTTGAGCATGTAGTCGTCATTCAATTCCAGTACGTTGCCCG
>LJTR01000119.1 GCA_001303465.1 Phycisphaerae bacterium SG8_4 | reverse complement strand
GACCGGCCTCTGCGAGGCCGAGGCGAGACTGCTCAACGCCCCGTTTGTCGAATTCGCCACCACCGGTAAGTGCTGGGTCACCTTGAAATGGGCGCAAAGCCTCGACGGCAAGCTCGCCTGGGCCGACCAAAGCGCTGAACAAAGGTGGATCTCCAACGAATCCAGCAGGAGAGACGCACACAAGTTGCGCCGGCGGGCACAGGCCATATTGGTGGGGATCAACACGGTGATTGCTGATGACCCGCTGCTGACAGCCCGGCCGAGCAAAGGCAAGGGGGCTACCAGAGTCGTAATGGACAACTTCCTCAAGATTCCGCTGGATTGTCAGCTTGTTAGGACGGCCGCCAAGAGTCCCGTAGTGATATTCACAAGGCAGGAATCGGTGCGGGAGAATCCGCAACTGGCCGGTGAACTGACCGACAGAGGAGTTGAGCTGCTTGTCTACCCGGACACGCGAGGCGGTTCCAACCTGTATTCTCTGCTCGATCAGTTGAGCAGTCGCGGCTTCACGCAGCTTCTCGTCGAGGGCGGACCGAGCATCTTGACATCGTTTTTGAAAGAGGATCTCGCCGACGAGATCGTTGTCTACGTCGCACCAAAGATACTCGGCAGCCGCGGTGGTGCGGGCATAACCGGGCCGATGGCGGAATTGTCTCAAGCTGTAGGTTTGCGGAACGTCGATGTCACGAACTTCGGCGATGATGCCCGGCTCAGCGGTCTGACCGAGAAGGCGGCACGCGAGATCTCAAAGTCTGTCGGCAAAGACGCCGGACTCTGCGCATTTTCGGATACGGGCCATGGATAAAAGGCAGGTCGTCAAGCTGGCGATCGAAGGACATAAACCACCCTATGTGCCGTGGCACTGTGGTTTCACCGTAGAGGCCGGGGCCAAGTTGCGAGAGCACTTTGGCCGGGACGATCTTGAACAGGTCCTGGACAACCATTTCGTCAAGCTGGGCAGTGACATCGGTTTTTTCACAGATCTCGGGAACGATCGCTTCCGTGACGTATTCGGCGTCGTCTGGGACCGAAGCATCGACAAGGACATCGGCATCGTCGAGGGAAGGATTCTGCCCGAGCCGACGCTGGATGGGTATGATTTTCCCGATCCTCTCGACAGACGCTTCTTCGATGGGATTGAAGAGAAGATTTCCACTTGCGCCGACTGTTTCCGCGTTTTCAAGATTGGTTTCTCGCTTTACGAGCGGGCCTGGACGCTGCGCGGCATGGAAAACCTGATGGTGGATTTCCTGGATCAGCCTGATTTTGTGCGACGGCTGCTTCGCAAGATAGCCGACTACAACATCGTACAGATCACCGAGGCCCTGAAATACGATGTAGACGCAGTCTATCTCGGCGATGACTGGGGCCAGCAGAATGGCCTGCAGATGGGGCCGCGAATCTGGCGGCAGTTTATTGCGCCCGAGCTGCAGCGGATGTACTCGCACGTTCGCAGCGCGGGCAGGTTTGTCTTGATCCATTCCTGCGGTAAGGTGGATGAGCTGTTCGACGATCTTGTCCGAATAGGCCTCAATTGTTTCAATCCGTTTCAGCCCGAGGTCATGGACGTTTTCGAACTCATGAGAAGCTATCGCGGACGGCTCGCCTTTCACGGCGGCCTGTCCACACAGCAGACCCTGCCATACGGATCCGTTGAGGACGTAAAGCAGCAGACTTGCAGGCTGCTGAAGGCAGGCGCCGAGGGCGGATATATCTTCTCACCGGCACACTCGGTCGAGGGTGACGTCCCGCTGGAGAACATGCTGGCATTCATCGAAATCCTCCATGCGCAGCCGGGCTATAAGAATTTGAAATCTGAAATCTGAAATTTCCTCGATCCAGAAAGGACTGCAGGCAAGTGCAAAGAGTAGTTTTTGCGAATTCCTGGTCTCGTTTCTTTGCCGACTTCGACGTCGGGATGTTCGACGATTTCTTCGAACGTCTGGCTGCCGATGCCAGGGGTGGCAACAGCAGGCGAAATGTAGCCTCCTTCAGTTTGGGCCCGGATTCGCAAAAGAAAACGTTCTTCATAAAGCGTTTCTTTCGCCCTCACCTCAAGGACGTTCTATTTGCCTGGCAAAACGTCGGCGAATCCTGCTCGCAGGGCCGGTACGAATGGGAGAGCGCCAGGTTTCTTATCGATAACGGTATTGATTCTTACAGACCCGTCTGCTACGGTGAACAAAGAAAGTGGGGCGTCGAGACCAAATCCTTCGTTGTCACCGAAGAGCTGCAGGCCGAGTGTCTGAGCGATTTTGTAGGACGCAAATGGAACGCCATGGAGCGATCGCAACAGGTGGAGATCGTCGCCTCTCTGGGTGCGTTCGTTCGCAGGATACATGTTTTGAATGTCAGCCTGCCGGATTTGTACGTATACCACATATACATTGCTGAAAACGCCCCGGGCAAGTATGATTTTGCAGTCATCGACTTGCATCGTATGTCACGTAACGTAACCAACAATAATCAGAAGCTGAGGAATCTCGGCAGGCTGCACCACAGCATGCTCGACGATTACTTCGACAACGAACTGAAGCGGTTGCTCATCAAGTCCTACGCTGCGGGTGACCCGGATGATGATGCCGCCACCCTCATCAGTCAGATAGAAAAGCACTCGAACACGGTCTCAGCCAAGCGCAGGAAGAAAGCGTACTAGATGCTATATGCTCGATTCTGGATACTCGTTTAGAAGCGGATTTCGAGAATAGAGTTTTATTTGATCAGCTTCAAGATTTCGTCGAGGTCGTTTGGGGCTTCTACGGGGGGGTTGCTGAACTGGCCCTGTTTGTCCTTGTGGTAATTGACCGTTTTGTCCGGGTCTTTTAGCAGATGGCCCGTCAGCACACAGGCGACGCGCTGGTCGCCGCCGATCAGGCCCTCTTCTCGGAGATTCTTCAAGCCGGCAATGGTCGCCGCCGAGGCGGGCTCACAGCCAAGGCCGTGTTTGCCGATAATCGCCTTGGCGTCCAAGATCTCTTCATCAGTGACCGCGCGCACAACTCCGTCGCAGATATCGATTGTCCTGAGGCACTTCTTGAGATTAACCGGCCGGGATATCTCTATCGCCGAGGCGCACGTGTGAGGAGAGAAGTTACGAGCCGTCAGGTCGGCGTAGTAATCGTCGATGATTTGCTGGTCGACCTTGCCATCGTTCCAGGAGAGCTTCTTGTTGTTGACCAGGTGGGTCAGCGTGTTAGCGCCGGTGGCATTGATGATCGCCATCCGTGGGATGCGGTCGATCAGGCCCAGTTCTTTTAGTTCAAGAAAGGCCTTGCCGAACGCGCTGGAGTTGCCGAGATTTCCGCCGGGCACGACGATCCAGTCGGGGACCTCCCAGCCCAGGCCCTCTATGATTCGATACATTATCGTCTTTTGCCCTTCGAGCCTAAACGGGTTCAGCGAGTTGAGCAAGTACAACCCGAGTTGCGTGCAGACATCCTGGACCTGCCGCATGCAGTCATCGAAGTCGCCCATAATCTGAATCGTCGCAGCGCCATAGTCCATCGCCTGGCTGAGCTTGCCGAAGGCGATTCGTCCCGAGCCGATAAAGACGGTGCATTTTACTTTGCAGCTATGTGCGTACAAGGCCATCGATGCCGAGGTGTTGCCCGTCGAGGCACATGCGCTGGCACTCGCGCCGACCATTTTGGCATGGCTGAAAGCGGCCGTCATGCCGTTGTCTTTGAACGAGCCCGAGGGATTCAGGCCCTCGTATTGCAGATACAGTCGCCCGGCCTGCATATCGACATACTCGGCCACCGCATCATTAGGCTGCAGGATTGTCTGGCCTTCGCCGATTGACACCTTGTGCCGGTCTTCGCAGAAGTTCAGCAGCTCGCGAAAACGCCACACACCGGAGAAGTCCAGCCGATTGTCCCTTGTGGCCCATCTCTCGGCAAATTCGCTTAATTTGCGGGGGACCTCGATCTTGTCCCAGTCATAGCGTATGTCCAGCAGTTCGCCGCACGCCGGACATTTGAAAATCGCCTGGGCGCAGTCAAATTGGGCCCCGCAATCGGGATTTATACACTTCTGAAAAGCTGCTTCGGTCATGTTCTCGTGTCTCGTATTTCGTGTCTCGTCGTTTGGTCAAGTGCGACGAATCTATGTATCGGCCGTTTCTGTCTGCTGCTGCAATTGTAAATGATTGGACAAGCTATAGATAGGAAAATCGGCTTGTTCGGCTCTGTTTCGCCGGAAACCTCTGACGATAGTCTCTTTATAATCCTCTCGTACAAAGGACCTTGCGCCCGTTCGGGCCGGCTAAGATTGGCTTTCTGTAGCGATTCCGGCAATGCTGACCTACAATAACCTTAGCGAAACGGATATTTTTTGCGCTCGTTTTTGGGCCCGGGGCCAGACAGTATAATGAAAGTTGATTCGGCAATATTGGAGGTTGACCTTTAGCACGTGCAGGACAATCTGGAAAGACAATTGGTTGATGCGGCCGCTGCCGGCGATATCGAGTCCTTCGGCGAACTCTGCGGGCGGTATTACGGTCCTATGGTGGCAATTGCGTATTCAGTCCTGAGCGATCATCAGCTCGCGGAGGACGCCGCCCAGGAGAGCTTCGCCCGGGCACTCGTGAATGTGACAAGGCTGAAGAACCGAGCGAGATTCGCCCCGTGGCTGGCCGCGATCTGCAGGAACGTTGCCAGAGACATGGTCGCGGTCAAGGCCAGGCGGATCGACGCCGCGGACATCGCACAAGCAGCGCCGCAGAGCGGCCAAGATGAAAACGGAATGCTGATCCGCCGGGCGATTGAGCGGTTGCCGGCAGCGGCCAGAGAGTCGATAGTCCTGCGCTATTACAACAACATGTCTTACGAAGAGATTGCGTCGGTATCGGGAATATCGCGAGCGGCGGTAAACGGCAGACTCGCAAGGGCAAAACGAAAGATGGCAAAATACTTGAAGCGAAACGGCTTTCCGGAGAGCAGATTATGAAAGCTGACAAGGATTATAATAAACTCGATGAACTGATCTCCCAAACGATCGGCCGAGAGGTGCCTGCGTTCGATTTTGGCAAATGGAAAGACAATCACCGGGCCGAAACCGAAATTTTCAAATCACAAACAGCCGGGCGGGCAACTTCACGCTCTGTGCGGATATTTGACGAGTCGAGAGCAATTGTGAAAAGTAGAACAGGCAGACTGGCGGCTGCGGCGGTCATAGTGATCGCAATATCGGCGGCGATCAGTTATTTCGGCGGCTCGACCAACGGTACCGCTGCCGTATATGCCGCCGCGACGAAGGCTCTGCAGAATGTCAGGACCGTTCATGTGTCAGGGTGGACAACCTGCCTTCGCCCGCATATCCGGGCCGAGTTGTTGGATACATCGACGCGGTATACCGTCGAGAGATGGGAGTGGGTTACCGAAGATGGCGGGTATCGAAGATACACCAGGACTGGCCATGTCACGGGCTGGGATGACGGTGACAGACTATACTCATATGATGAGCATGATGACATTCTGTATACCAGGAAATCGCCCGCGCAAACGAGCCATATCGAGTATTTTCAATCCGTCATGGGCCTCTTGAGTCGACTCAAAGATAAGGGTCTGCAGGTAACTGAGATAGGTACCCGCACAATCGGCAACAGGCAGGCAAAGGGATGGCGGATTGTCGAGAGTGATGACAAACGCGAGGACATGTGGCTCGATGTACAGACCAATCTGGTGCTCGAAATCAATGCGCATGTCCTCGACCAGGGGCAATTGAAACAGGTGAGACACAGTACGTGCACCTATGATCAGAATGTCCCTGTGAATATCCGCGATTCTGTTCCACCGGTGGCCCAGACCGTGAATTATAGTCCGGACCTCGATCCTGCGTTTGAGAAGTGGAACGCGCGTCTGCGTGAGATTGCCGCCTATTACCAGCAGCATCCGCTGCCGGAAACGATGGAACTTCTGCCGCGCGAGAGCGAGGAGAACTTCCGTGGACATCCACGCGGTCGGCTGCGCGCCATAACGAATGCCACCGGCCACCGAGTGTGGCCTGTCCAATCCACCCTGGAGGATTTTCTCCGCCCCAATGTCAAACCCTGTGGTTCGGTGTGCGTCCCCGAAGAGTTGCGGACAATGAAACTCAACTACGACCTCGTCGCCAGAACTGAGCCTACTCCCCGAGAGCGAGCTGACTTCGTGTTGAACGCTCTGGGGCTTGAGATCATTGGAGTCACCGAGCAACGCAAGGTCTGGGTAGCACACTATGATGGACGCCCCCTGAAGCCGTGGCAAGAAGTGACGGCCCCTGTTCCTCGGGGCGATGCCCGGCATACAATGCCCGGTATGGCTTCCGGTCGTGGCCGGAAATCGGTGAGAGAGCTTTTTGAAGACTTCGCATATTACCAGGACTATCATCTGTCTGCCGATGGGATCATCATCGTCGACGAAACCGGACTGCCTTCCAGGCCG
Organism: Phycisphaerae bacterium SG8_4; assembly: GCA_001303465.1. GTDB lineage: Bacteria > Planctomycetota > Phycisphaerae > Sedimentisphaerales > Anaerobacaceae > SG8-4. The sequence goes on along the minus strand of LJTR01000119.1, from coordinate 3,580 downwards.
GCAGAAGGGCAGTCTGCCGGAAGTGTCGCCGTCAGCAGTGTGTCCCCTTATTGGCGCGGCGACGAATCGATCCCAATCGCCAGAAAGTGGTTCAAGGAGCAGTTTGGGATCACGTTCACCGAAGAAATGCGCCCGATGACCGTTCATATCGTGCGCAGACAACAATAAGGGCCGAAAGAGCCGGATGGCATGTCTTTTCCCGGGCCGGGCTTGTTATTAGCTTGGCCTTTTTTCATTTCTTTTCTGCAGAAAACCATGAGAATGGAGAAAAACTCTGACTGTGCACAAACCAAAACAGGGTATCGGTTCGTGTAACAGGTGAAGAACGTTCTTTGTTTGGTCGAGAAAGCCCCGAATGCTGGAAGACAAGCGTCTCGTATGGAAATTCAAGTGCGGTGACAGTGAGGCTCTCTGTCGGATTTATCGCAAGTACGGTGACTATCTGCTGGCTTTGGCGGCGGCTCTTTTACAGGATGTGAGCATGGCTGAGGATGTCGTGCACGATGTCTTCTGCAAGTTTATCGAATCCAGAGACAAATTCAGGCTCACCGGAAGCCTCAAGAGTTTTCTGGCTACTTGTGTGGTGAATCTTGCACGTGACAAGCTTAGAGCAAGGCACCTGCAACGCTGTGGACTGGATGAAACGGCGGGGACGGCTCTGGATACGAAGGAGCCGCAACATGACGCGATCTTCGGCGAACGAGCAAGGCAGTTGAATCATGCGATTGCACAGCTTGGATGTGAGCAGCGAGAAGTAATTATGCTGCACCTTCGGGGCGGCATGAAATTCAGAGAAATTGCTGGCATGCAGCAAGTATCGATCAATACTGCCAAGAGTCGGTATCGTTACGGCCTGGACAAGCTTCGAACGCTTTTGTCTGAAGAAGAGAAGAAGAATGAAACCAGCTAAAGACATACAAGAGTCAATTAAGAACTTGACCGTCGAGTGCGGCGACCGGATACACAACAGGATTCTTGACAAGCTGCTGATAATGCTGGACCGGTCGGAGAAAACCACTGTCGAACAGACAAGTATTTGGAGAATAATCATGAAAAGTAGAGTGAGCAAGATAGCCGCGGCGGCGGCGATAATCGTATTGGTTGTACTTAGTATGACTCTAATAGACAGATCCGCCACGTCGGCCTATGCCATTGAGCAGACAATCGAGGCCATGCGCTCTGTCAGCTCAGTCCGCGCATATATCAGTGATGGAGAAGTCCTGTTCCAGATAAACCCTGAGACGGGGCAGGAAGAATGCTATCGTGTGGACCAGGAGGATGTTTTGACTGTCGCAACTCCCGAAAAAACCTATTACTACTACAAAGACAAGAACCTCGTGAAAATTTCAGACGAATACATTACTGGGGTTGAAGTACGGTTTTCCAGATTTATTGAGGATATGGCGGACTGGGCTCAAGAGCACAATCGCAAGATGGATCATCGACTTGAATTTGACCAGGAGCTTCAGAAGGAAGTCATCAAGGTCTACATACATCCGGCTCAAGGCAATTCCGGAGGGCAGGATACTATCAATGTTGATCCAAAGACGAAATTGCCAATTAGTTTCGGTACAATTCGCCTTGAATACAATGTGCCGATACCGCCAGGATCATTCGATTTTGAAATACCCGAAGGTGCTGAAGTTGTCTACGAATAGTTGATTCGCAGTAATAACAATATAGCCTATTCTCGTCAGGCAGAGCCTGTGCAATTGACTCAGTGGCAAAGGTATGCATTGAATTCTTTCGCCGGATTCAACAATGGAGGCTGGCTTTCCTGGGGGCGGGGCTACAAGCTGAAGCAACGACAAATATTAGCTGTTGAGGTTCACTACCCTGCCCTTGCACGTTGGTCACTGGTGGGCCGGTGCGATCCCGAAATCTGTCATTGCGCTGCCCCGGTGTTGATAGATTCTATCAGAGTGGGCAGTTCGGAAATGTGGTCTATTCTCCGGGCGCCTTGGGGCAGCTTTTTGCCGGCGTTGGTGTAGGCGGCTTTGAGGACCGGCTGCATGCCAACCTTCAACGCGGGGCGGATGTCCTTGTCGATACGGTCTCCGACGAACATTATATTTTCGGCCCGCTCGCCGATCCTCTCGGCGGCTATTTTGAAAATTCGCGTATCGGGCTTGCGAAAATCGAATTCGTACGAATACAGCCTGACGCCGAAGAAATCCAGTATGCCTACCTGTTCGAGATGCTTCTCCAGAGAATGGCCACTTACGAACGTATTGGAGAGTATGCCGAGCTTGAGGCGGAATTTCTCAAGGGCGGCGAGAGTCTCCTTTATCTTCGGCTCGACCGTGGCGATCCTGCTCAACGGCTCGTACCAGAGCCATGCAAAATGCCGCCACTGTTGCTTATCGAACTTGATTCCCTTTCTCTTGCCAAGGTTCCGCAACAGAGCCGTGGAATTGAAGTCGTTCTTCATTATGTTGGAGATAAGATGCCGGATGCGCAGCGCTATCATATTGCTCCAGCAGTAATACTCGAAATTGCCGACGGACTGGCCGCAACCCTTGAGATAGTCATACGACAATCTCGCACCCTGTCGGAATATCTGGGTAGGGCTGAATCTTCCGAAATTCAACAACGTCTCGCCCAGGTCGAACAGCACCGCTTTGATTGTCGATTCTTTCTTCTCGATTGTCGATCCCCGATTAAAGAGAATATCAAGCATCAAAATGTAAAATGCAATCCCGGCGTGCCGGGATTGACATTTAGTGTCTTATATTTGATTTTTCCTTCGGTAGGTCGCTGCCGAAGGCTTCCCGTACCCACTCGAACATTTCGTCGTCGGAAATAATCGACACCCTGTCGGCGGCATACTCGGCGTCGATTCTGTCCTTGACTCTTGCGATGCGCGGATCGTGTTTGGGGATTTCAGCCTCGAATCGGGCCTCGATCCAGTGTTTGATGCCTGCCGCTCCGGTCTTGTCTGTTATCGCCACGCCAGCCGGACGGTTGAGCAGCTTGTGCGTGTCGAAACAATTGTAGATCTCCTCGTTCTTCAGCAGGCCGTCGGCGTGGATGCCCGCCCGGGTAACATTGAAATCTCTTCCAACCAGAGGATAGTTTCGCGGAATCTCCAGGCCCAGCTCCTTTTCGGCGTACTCGGCCAGCTCGGTTATCGCCGCATAGTTGACGCCCTCGACCATTCCCTTCAACTGGGCATGTTCGACAACGAGCGCCTCAAGAGGCGGATTGCCCGTGCGCTCGCCGTTGCCGAATATCGCGCAGTTGGCGGCGCAGCAGCCGTAGAGCCATGCCGTTGCGGCATTGACCTCGACCTTGTGAAAATCGTTGTGACCGTGCCATTCGAGCCATTCAGATGGCACTCCGGTCTGTCGAAGCCCGCTGACGAGTTTCGGAACGCTCCGAGGCAGCGCTGCCTGCGCCCAGGGCACACCGAAGCCGAGCGTATCACACAGGCGGATCTTGACGGGCTTGTCGTATTCTTTGGCTAGTTTCATCAGCTCGGCGGCGAACGGCAGCGCGAAACCCTCATAATCGGCCCGCGTGATGTCCTCAAAATGGCACCGCGGGATGACGCCGCTGTCCAGGGCCGCCCGGGCAATAT
>LJTR01000118.1 GCA_001303465.1 Phycisphaerae bacterium SG8_4 | reverse complement strand
ATGGACGCCGGTGACAGCGGCATTTACCTGCGCGGCAGCGCCAAGAGCCAGATAAATATCTGGAGCTGGCCAGTCGGCTCCGGTGAAATCTGGGGCTATCGTACGGACAAGAATATGCCCGCCGAAGTGCGAAGGGGCGCAACGCCAATCCTCAACGCCGACAAGCGGCCCGGCGAATGGAACCGCTTCGAGATTACCGCTATAGGTGACAAGGTCACGGTCGTACTGAACGGAAAGACAGTAGTCCGACAGGCTAGGCTTCCAGGATTGCCCGCACGCGGGCCCATCGCACTGCAGCATCACGGCGACCGCGTTCAGTTTGCAAACATCTATATTAAGGAGCTTGACTGACGATTGGTAGTCAGTATATACAGCACGGCAGGAAGGAGTGTGCAACTATGGCAGATAAGAAGATGCGTTCACGACGTGATTTTCTAAGGCATACCGGTTGCGCTGTCGCTGGAGCAATGGCGCTCACACAGAGTGCGATAGCGGTCAATGCCGCGCCGAAGAAGGTTCGCATCGGTGTTGTCGGCGGGGGCTTCGGCACTTCCTTTCAATGGCATGAGCATCCGGATTGCGTTGTGCAGGCGGTCAGTGACCTGCGCGAAGATCGGCGGCAGCGATTGATGAAGGTCTACGATTGCTCGGTGGCCTACAATTCGCTCGAAGAGCTTGTACTTGCCAGGGACATTGACGCGGTCGCCATATTCACGGACGGCCCGCTTCACGTGCAGCACACAATCGAGGCAATGAAGAACGGCAAACATGTGATCAGCGCCGTGCCCGCAGCCTGGGCCACGATCGAACAGGCCGAACTGCTGCTGAATACCGTCAACAAATACGGCATGACTTATATGATGGCCGAGACCGGCTACTACCAGCAATCCACGATATCGGTCCGCAAGTTCTACGAGCAGGGCCTGTTCGGTTCGCTCTACTACAGCGAGGCCGAATACCAGCACCCGGGGCTGGAGGTGCTTTATTTTCGCGACGGCAAGCGAACATGGCGACACGGCCTCGCGCCGATGCACTATCCGACGCACTGTTCGAGCCAGTTGATTGGCGTCACCGGTGAGCGACTGACCGAAGTGGTCTGTCACGGATGGGGCGACGACGATCCGATCTTGAGAGACAACGCCTGGGACAATCCCTTCTGGAACGAATCGGCGATGTTCAGGACCCACCGGGGAAACGCCTTTCGACTCAACGTCTGGTGGAAGGGCGCCCATCGCGGCTGCGAGCGGGCGCAGTGGATAGGCGACAAGATGAGCTTCTACGCGCCCCATCCAAACGGCATCGGGCCGGTGATTGTGCGCTCGGCCGAGCGAATGGAAAAAGACGACGCGGGCTTTGCCCGCAAGGCGCCCAAATTCGAGCGGTACGAGCAGCCTGACTGGTGGAAGACGGACATGCTGCCCGAGCCGCTCCGGCACAACAGCGGGCACGAGGGTTCGCACACATTCCTAACGCATGAGTTCGTCGATGCGATCGTCCATGACCGCCCGCCTGCGATAGACATCTATGAATCGCTTGCCTATACGGTACCCGGGATCGTCGCGCATAATTCCGCCCTGAAAGAGGGTGAACTGTTGAAGATTCCCCAGTATAATAGGCCCCGACAAGCTGCAAGTTGAACTGAGCCTTATTTGATATGGAGGTATCACTATGAATCGAAAAGTCATGTTGGTCGCGCTGCTGGTTGTGATAGCACTATTGCCGTTCGAGGCCCACGGTGCCGAGAAAGTATTTCGTCTCGGCATGATCGGTCTGGACACGTCGCATGTCACCGCATTCACCAAGATTATCAACAGCTCTCAGGCTGAGCACGGGTGCAAAGTTGTTGTCGGATACCCCGGCGGCTCGCCGGATATACCATCCTCGGCCAACCGTGTGGCCGGATACACCGAGCAGCTCCGCGCTAAGTACGGCGTTGAGATAGTCGATTCAATCGAAGAGCTTTGCCGAAAGGTCGACGGTGTGCTCTTGGAAAGTGTTGACGGCCGGCCCCACCTCAAGCAGGCCATACCTGTAATCAAAGCTCGAAAGCCTCTGTTCATCGACAAACCCATGGGCGGCAATCTCGCGGACGTGCTTGAGATATTCCGGCTCGCCAAGGAAAACAACGTACCGTGCTGGTCAAGCTCATCGCTGCGCTATTGTCCCGGGATTATCGAATTGAAAGAGAAGAACACAGTCGGCAAGATTCTCGGCTGCGATGTCTACAGCCCGTGCAGTCTCGAGGAGCATCATCCCGACCTGTACTGGTACGGAGTGCACGGAGTCGAGATGCTCTTTGCCGTCATGGGCCCGGGCTGTCAGAGCGTCAGGCGCATACAGACCGATGCCTACGAGCATGTCGTGGGGCTCTGGGATGGTGGGCGGATCGGCACGTTCAGAGGTTTGCACGCGGGCAAGACCGGATACGGAGGGACTATTTTCGGCTCTAAGGCAGTGACGGACATCGGAGGATACGGAGGCTATGAACCTTTAGTGGAGGAAGTCATCAAGTTCTTCAAGACCGGCAAGGTACCGATACCGGAGCAAGAGACGATCGAGATCTTCGCGTTCATGTCAGCGGCCGACGTGTCCAAGGCAAGGGGCGGTGCTGAAGTCTCGCTGGCAGAATTGATCACTGAGGCCAGGGCAGAAAAATGAAGATGCAAAAATCAATATGCAAAATTGTGGAGGCCCTTCGGACCGACTTCACTCACTTTCGATCTTCCGTTCCAGTCTTTGGTCTTCTTTTGATCGGATTGTTCTCGTGCTGCTCTCAGGCGGCCGGGCGGCAGCTTACAATTTCCAACTCGAAGATTTCCGTCACGATTGACACGACCGATGCTACATTCTCAGTCACCGACAAGCGCACAGGACTTTCGTGGCGGCAGCAAGCTACCGACAAGTTCGAGATAATCGACTGCAAACGCGTCGACGGCGGACTCGAGATGACATGCCGTCATCCTTGGTATGGCCTGGACAGCAAGACAACGCTCAGCATTGATGGTGACAGGCCCGAGCTGATCTTGTCGCTGTCTGCTGAGGGCACACTCAAGGATCCGCTGGGTTTCCCCTATCCATTCGTCTCCGAGAGCGGCGACTACCTGGTCGTCCCGATGAACGAAGGAATATCGTATCCGGTGGACGACGAGACTGTAGAACCAAAGTGGCTCATAGCCTACGGCGGTCATGGAATATGTATGGCCTTCTGGGGTGTCACAAACGGAGACTCCGGACACATGGCGATCATCGAAACGCCCGACGACGCCATAATTCACATAAACCGCATCGAGGGCAGGCTCTGCGTGCTGCCGAAGTGGGAAAGGCAGAAAGGGGATTTCGGCTACACCAGGAAGCTCCGCTACGTCTTCTTCGATAAGGGCGGGCACGTCGCGATGTGCAAGCGCTACAGGCAATACGCAGAGCAGACTGGCAAGGTCATGACGTTGGAGCAAAAACGCCGCGAGAATCCCAACGTGGACCTGCTCATCGGTGCAGTGAACATCTGGTGCTGGGACAGAGATGCACTACCGCTCGTCCAGGAGGCTAAGGCCCTCGGCATCGAGCGTATTCTCTGGAGTCGCCGTCAGCCACCGAACGTTATCGACGCGATGAACAAGATAGACGGTGTTCTGACCAGTCGTTACGACATCTACCAGGACCTGATGGACCCTGAGATTGTCAGAGAGAAGCTCCGCGGTCTACACCCGGACTGGACGCAAAATGCCTGGCCCGATGATATTATGCTCGACGAAAAGGGCCAGCCGCGCACGGGCTGGCGCGTCAGGGGCAAGGACGGCCAGATGTATCCCTGCGCCGTCCTGTGCGACAGGCAGGCGCCCGAGTATGCGGCCGAGCGTGTGCCTGCGGAGTTGGAGACGCATGCCTATCGCTGTCGCTTCATCGATACGACCACAGCATCGCCCTGGCGCGAATGTTATCATCCGGACCATCCGATGACGCGAAGCGACAGCAGGCACTGGAAGATGGAGCTTCTGCGATATGTCTCGCAGGAAGCAAAGCTGGTCACCGGCTGCGAAACCGGACACGATGCGGCCGTGCCCTACGTTCACTACTTTGAGGGCATGCTCAGTCTCGGGCCGTACCGCGTTCCCGACGCAGGCCGGAACATGGGCCGGATCTGGGACGAGGTCCCCGAGCGCGTTGCGAAGTTTCAGGTGGGGCATAAATACCGCCTGCCGCTCTGGGAGCTGGTCTACCATGACTGTGTCGTCGCGCAATGGTACTGGGGCGACTACAACAACAAGCTGCCCGCAATCTGGGACAAGCGAGACCTTTTCAACATCCTCTACGGCACGCCGCCGATGTTCATGTTCAACCGCCAGCTGTGGAGTCAGAACAAGGAGCGCTTCGCCCGGAGTTATAAGAACGTCTGTCCGGTTGTCCGTGCTGTGGGCTATGCTGAAATGACGGACCACCGGTTCCTTACGCCCGACAGGGACGTCCAGCAAACGACATTTGCAAACGGTGTCACGGTCACGGTAAACTTTGGTGAGAAAGCGTATCGTCTGGTCGACGGCGTGAAGGTCGAAGCTATGGGCCACCACGTTTCGGGGATGTGAACGAGGCGCTACTTGATGAATCTCTTCAGTATCGCGGCCGTGTGCATGGCAATGAGCATCAGGTAATCCAGATCGCTGAGACTGTAGTGTTCGTGCACCATTGCGTTGTCGACGTACATCACACCGAAACAACCATTCGGGCGCATGATGGCCGCTATCATCGCCGAGCGGATTCTTTCCTTCGCCTCCATCTGCGCCGAGACGCGCGGCAGGACAACAAACTGTCCCTTCTCGACTGCCTGGGTGATTTTGTCGCTGAGCAATAACTCCCCGAGCTGAACGGGTGAGCCGTCTCGTCGCTTACCTGCATGGCAAGTCATCGGACCGCCGGGCTGCGTTCTAAGGGCGCACCAAACATGGTACGCATCGAACTGCTTTATGGTGATATCAAGCAGGGTCAGCAGCAGTTTGTCGACCGTGTCGGCGTCAAATATTATCTCGGTAGCCTTTGAGAAATCGGTCAGTCTGCCCGCCGCCAGTCTCATCGCCGGCGCGTGCTGGGCATCCGGTCTTCTCACAACGGTTTCATGCTTGGGCGTTGTCAGAGCCGCTTCAAGATGAAGTGTATCCTCCGGGTGGTCCGGCACCTCCTCGCTGGTCTCCTTATCGAGAACGATATCTATGGTGAAATCCGTTATGCGAAGGCAGTCACCGTGCTTGATCTGGGCCTTGCGGACTGCTTTGTCGTTGACGAACGTCTTGTTCGACGAGCCCAGGTCCTCGAGCATCCATGTTCCGTCATCTGCGGCGTGAACGATCGCGTGCTTTCTCGAGACGGCCTTGTCGGGCAAAAAAACGTGACTGTCAGCTCCTCTGCCAATGGAAATGGGACCCTCGGTGAAGTGAAATTCCTTGGTATGGCCATCTTTTTGTTTGACTACCATGCGCATGGCTCTTCTCCGTGCTATTGAATTTCAACTTGATTGGGCGCCAATTATACAGGACTTTGCAGAATGTGTCAAGTTTCTTGTTATAGGACGTTTACTTTGTGGCGAAAAATGCCGGTTGCGGGCCATGAGCAGGTTTCGGAAACGAAATATTTTCAGTTCCTCACCGGAGGGATTTGTCTTCAGGCGCCAGCACAGTTGACAGGACGATCGTTCGTTTCTATGATTCAATATGTGTTGAAATGTGAAAATTGTGGCAAAACTGACTTGTCAAATTGCCTTTTCAGAGGGGGTATCAAATGAAGAAATCCGTGATAGCTGTGATCACCTTGTTAGTTGTCCTGCCCGTAGTCGGCGGCTCGAAACGGGATCGTGTAAGCCTTTATCCCGATATCCGGCAGGGCATCAGGACCGCTGTCGCTGAATTCGACCTTATCGGCGAGCAGCGCAGGGAAAAGCTCAGAGAACTCAGCGCCTACGTCCGGTCTCAGAATCGACTCGGCAAACCTGTCAACCTGACGTTCATCTGCACGCGCAACTCCCGGAGGAGTCACATGGCGCAGATTTGGGCGCAAACCGCCGCGGCGTTTTACGGCATCCACAATCTCACCGCCTATTCCGGCGGCACCGGTTCGTCGGCATTCAACCCGAGGGCCGTCGCAGCCATCAGGCGCGCCGGGTTCAAGGTGGAGAAGACCACAGAAGGAGAGAATCCGATCTATCACGTCCGCTACAGCGACCAGCGACCTGCGATGACTCATTTTTCCAAGCTCTATGATTCGGCGCCGAATCCCACCAAGGATTTCTGTGCCGTAATGACGTGTTCGGCCGCCGACAAGGCCTGTCCTCTCGTTCGCGGCGCGTCAGCACGGGTAGCCTTGCCGTTCGTCGACCCGAAGGCGTTCGACGGCACGGACCAGGAAGCAGCCAAATATGACGAACGGTCCCGGCAGATCTGCCGGGAGATGCTGTATATGTTCTCCGAGGCAAAGAGATAGCCGAACGGCGCGGGCGCAAGTTGTCTCAATAGTCACCTATTCAGCCCCGGATTCGCAGCGTCGGAGCAGCCGGCATGGGTAGAGCCAGGATACTGATAATAGAAGACGACCGGGCTATTGTAGAGATGCTCGAATACAATCTGCAAGAGGCCGGCTATGAGACTATCTCGTCACTGAACGGCAGAGACGGGGTCAGACTGGCCGGTAAGGAAAGGCCTGACCTGATTATTCTCGATATCATGCTGCCGATTATTGACGGGTTTGAAGTGTGCCGAATCCTAAAGAATGACGATGCCGTCGCCCATATACCGGTCATCATTCTCAGCGCGAAATCTCAAGAGACAGACAAGATCGTGGGTCTCGAACTGGGCGCCGACGATTACGTAACCAAGCCCTTCAGTCCGAGAGAGTTGATCGCGAGAATCAGAGCGATCTTAAGAAGGGGGCAAGGACAAGAGTCCGGCGGCAAGATTCGGAAGGGCGATATCAGCATAGACACCGCCAAACATAGAGTGATGGTGGGATCGGAAGAGATTTCGCTTACATTAACCGAATTCAAGCTGTTGGAGTTGATGGCCAGGCGTCCCGGCGTGGTCTTTTCCAGGGCGCAGATTCTGGATGCAGTCTCGGGCGACGATACTATGGTATATGACAGAACGGTTGATGCACACATAAAGTCGCTAAGACACAAATTGGGTAGTGCCAAAGACTACATCGAGACCATTCGCGGGGCCGGCTACAGGTTCAAGGAAGTGTAGATGAAGAGCAGAATCGTCTGGAAATTCTTCGGCGCATTTACAGTCTTGATCCTGATTGTTGTCTTCGTTCTAAACTTCTTCGTTGCCTTGAAATTGAGCGATAACTTCGAGCAAAGAATCTCCCGGGAGCTCAAGAGCGGCGCGACACTGGTCGGCAATCTTCTGCACGAGTATCTTGCCGAAGGCAGAGACGAAGAGATTCAGCGAGAGGCCAGGCGGCTGGCGGACGAATTGAATCTGAGAATCACCGTCGTCGATGGTGCCGGCGGCGTACTGGGAGATTCTGAAAAAGACCCTTCTCAGATGGAAAACCACAGCGAAAGACCCGAGATCGTCGAGGCGGTCCAGAATGGTTTCGGTCAGAGCATTCGCCTCAGTGACACGCTGGGTTACAATATGAAGTACGTTGCCGTCCGCGTCGGCCGGGATGACGATATGTTGGGGGTTGTTCGTTTTGCCCTGCCCCTTTCACAAGTCCAGTTGCAGATAAGGACCATCTACAGGGTGGTTTTGGTCGCAGCGATTGCCGCTGTTGCGATCGCGCTTACGGTGGCTTATCTTGTTTCGCGGAGCATCACGCTTCCGATCAGACAGATGAAAGAAACGGCCGAGCAAATAGCCAAAGGCAATTTCACCCCGAGGGTGCGGATCAGCAGCAGAGATGAGCTGGGAGAGTTGGCCGATTCGCTGAATGCGATGGCGGATGAATTGCAGCAAAAGATAGAGGACCTCAGGCGAATGGACCAGGTGAGGACGGACTTCGTCGCCAACGTTTCGCACGAACTCAAGACCCCTCTGACCCTCATCAAAGGCTACACCGAGACTCTCCAGGGCGAGGTTCTATGCGACAAGATCAAGGCTGCAAAGTTTGTCTCCATCATTAGGGAACATTCTGACAGGCTGGGGCACATCGTAGACGATCTGCTGAGCCTCAGCGAGCTTGAATCCTCGAAAGATTACATCGATCGCAGTCAGTTCGATCTGAAGAAGCTGATCGATGATATCTCGTTGGGATTCGGCCACGCACTTGCGAGCAAGAAGCTGGAGTTGACCGTGAGCTCGCAGGGCGATGATCTTTCAATCCGCGCCGACCGCAACAAGATCGAGCAGGTTCTTGTGAACCTGATCGATAACGCCATCAAGTACACTGGTGAATCCGGACAAATCGAGCTTTCGGCAGTTGAGCGCGACGGGGAGATTCACATTGCCGTCCGGGACGACGGAATTGGAATAGCGAAAGAGCATCTCGACAGGATCTTCGAGCGTTTCTACCGCACGGACAAGGCACGCTCGCGCGAGCTTGGCGGGACTGGACTGGGGCTGAGCATCGCAAAACACATTGTCCTGGCTCACAAGGGAAAGATCACCATCGAGAGCGAACTTGGCAAGGGAACGACCGTTTTCGTTACACTTCCAAAAGAGTAGCGAAATATTTCTCACTCTTCACCAAGTATTCACATTTCCTTCATATTCTCTTCATGTTATGAGCGTATATTCCCATCAGATGCATTTGAAAGAGGGATATATGAATAAAAGACTCGAAATTGTCGGTAAGATTCTGGCGGTCGCAGCCTTGCTCTATTTGTTCCTGGTCAGCATCAGCCTGATGGGTGCGGCTTTCAAGGGTTTCGGCAAAGGCTTCGCGGAAAGCCTCATACAGACAACCTCCAATCCCTTTGTCGGGCTTTTCATCGGAATACTGGCGACCAGCCTCGTGCAAAGTTCTTCGACAACCACCTCGGTCGTTGTCGGAATCGTCGGCGCCGGCGGCCTGACGGTAGGCAATGCCATCCCGATAATCATGGGTGCCAACATCGGCACGACGGTCACAAATACCCTGGTCTCTCTCGGACACGTCAGCAGGCGAGACGAATTCAAACGCGCCATAAGCGCTGCCACCGTGCATGACTTTTTCAACCTGATATGCGTGGCGATTCTCTTTCCTCTGGAACTGGCGACCGGTTATCTTGAAAGGACCGCCACATTCATGAGCAGAGTTTTCACCGGCGTCGGGGGATTCAAAATTACCAGCCCGATCAAGATTGTGACGAAGCCCGCGGTCGGGCTCATTTATGAAGCCTCGCTGTTCGTGAGCGGGGCCAAGCTCGCCGCCTACATAATCATGACCACCTTGTCGCTGGTCCTCTTGTTTCTGGCCCTGTACTTCATCGTCAAGGTCATGAAATCCCTCGTGGTGAACCGGGCGGAAATCGTCCTGGACAACGTCATAAGCAGACGTCCTGTCCTGGGACTATTCGCCGGGCTTGCGTTTACAATTGTCGTGCAAAGCAGCTCGATTACGACTTCGCTTCTGATTCCGCTGGTAGCTGCCGGCATTCTTACGGTTGAGTCGGCGTTTCCAATCACCATCGGCGCAAACATCGGAACGACCACCACCGCCATCCTGGCGTCATTCGCAACGGGCAATCCCTCAGCCGTAACGATAGCATTCGCGCATTTTCTGTTTAATCTGACGGGGACAGTGTTCATCTACCCGATAAGATTCTGTAGAATGATCCCGATACATCTGGCGAAAGGTTTTGGCGAGACGGCTTCTGTGAAGAGACGCTACGCAGCTTTCTATGTCGCGGGTGTGTTCTTTTTGGCTCCGACGTTGTTGATTATTATTTCAAAGCTGTTCTAAATAGGGGAAAGCAAATGTTCAAGAACTTGTTGAGCTTCTGGAAAGGCAAGGACTTCCTGCTCCAGGTCATGGAAGATTTCAAAGTAATGCTGGACGAGGCCCAGTCCATGTTCGAGATTGTATGCGCCCGGCTCACGGGCGGCCGGGACGATCCCGAACTGAAAGAGAGAATCTACAAGATTGACAAGAAGATAAACGACCTGCAAAAAGAGA
>LJTR01000117.1 GCA_001303465.1 Phycisphaerae bacterium SG8_4 | reverse complement strand
TGGATTTCTGCTGCTGACACGGGTGGCCAACTGGCGCACGGTGCTGGCGACACTCGCTTCGTTCTTCGCGCTTACCGCGGTCCTGATAGCCTGCGACAGGCTCGTCTATGAAAGCATGCCGGGTGTATTCGGCCCGGCGCTCTGGCACGTGTTCGCTGGCGGATTGCTCTTCGGCGCCTTCTACATGGCGACCGATCCTGTGACAGGTCCGACGACGAACACCGCCAAGTGGATGTACGGCATCATAATCGGATCGGCAACGGTTCTGATACGAAACTTCACCGGATACACCGAGGGCGTGACGTTTGCGATCCTCTTGGGCAACATAATGGCCCCGATTCTAGATGAAATAGTTGTAAGTATTCGCATCAGGAGGCTCAGAAGTGAAGGGTAGCGCATACACTCTTATCTATGCAGCGGTGCTGGGTACGGTCTGTGCCACTGTCCTGACGTTCGCGGCAAGTTTTACCAAGCCTTACAAAGAGGCCAATCAGAAGGCCGAGGAAGCAAAGAATATTCTTCTGGCGTTGAAAGTGCCCCTTCCTGAGACGCCGTCGTCAAAAGAGGTGGTCGATGCGCGCGAGAAAAACGTGCAGGAGAAGCAACTCGGGGAGCTCACGACCTACGTGTATTCTCCGCCGGAGGCCAACGGCAAGGTCCTGGCAACCGCCATGCGGTTTGCCGGCCCTGGCTTGTGGGGTCCGGTCAAGGGTTTTCTGGCTCTGGAACCGGATATGAAGACCATCCGTGGAATGACGATCTACGAGCAGGAAGAGACCCCTGGTCTCGGCGGTGAGATTGTCGCCCCGTGGTTCAGAGAGCAATTTACAGGCAAATCAATAGTGGACTCGGCCGGAGTCCCGGGCATCATTATCAGCATGGGTGGAGAGCCGGCGGCGAATAAGGTGGACGGCATAAGCGGCGCGACAATGACCTGTGACAAAGTGCAGGCGATGCTTAACGAAGCGATAAAGCGCATTGTTGAGGAGAAGTAGTAGAGATGGCAGATAATCAAATGGTTTGTGCGACTTGTGAGCCGAAGGGGTTGTGCGGCGGCAAGGGACTGGTCACCTTCAAAGAAGGAGCCTGGGCGAATAACCCGCTGGCGATCCAGGTGCTGGGTATCTGCTCGGCGCTGGCGGTGACGAACCGCCTGGAGAACTCTCTCGTTATGGGTGCGGCGCTCATATTCGTTTGCATCGGTTCGAACCTGATAGTCTCGATCCTTCGAAAGCACACGCCCCACCGAATACGGATGGTCGCAGAAGTGGCTATCATCGCAACCTTTGTGATTCTCTTTGACCAGTTCCTGAGAGCCTTCTACTGGGACATGTCGAAACAACTTGGCCCTTACGTCGGCCTGATAATCACCAACTGCATCGTTATGGGCCGCGCCGAGGCGTTTGCCCTGCAGAACCCACCGATTCTTTCGATCGTCGACGGCATCGCCAACGGCGTGGGCTACGCGGTGGTTCTTGCAATCATCGGCTTTTTCAGAGAGCTGCTGGGCGCCGGAGAAATTCTCGGACATGCGGTTCCGGGATTCACTTCCTGGTATACGCCCAACCAGTTGATGATTCTGGCTCCGGGAGCGTTCTTTGCACTCGGCATCGTGATCGGTATCTTTAACGCAATAAAGGGCCCGGATCCTGAGGAGAACAAATAATGAGTGAAACATCCGTATGGGTGATATTCATCGCCGCGATATTTACAAACAATATCCTGCTGACGAATTTTCTCGGCATGTGTTCGTTTATCGCGTGCTCGGGCCAGATAAAGACGTCGCTGGGTCTGGGGACGGCCGTCATCTTCGTCATGATCATGACAACGATCATCAACTATGCGGTCTACTATGGTGTTCTGATGCCTCTCGGCCTCGTTCACCTGCAATTCATTGTCTTTATCGCGGTAATCGCCGCGTTCGTGCAGTTGGTGGAAATGATTGTGGAACGGTTCAGTCCGAAGCTGTATTTTGCACTCGGCATATTCCTGCCCTTGATCACAGTCAACTGCGCCATTCTCGGTGCATCCCTGTTTATGATCATCCGCCAATACAGCTTTCTGCAGTCCGTGGGTTTCGGCCTTGGCGCCGGAATCGGTTGGGCGGTTGCGATTGTGCTGTTGGCCGGCTTGCGGCAGAAGATGAGATACAGCCATGTCCCGCAATGCTTTCAGGGCGTGGCCATAGCGATGATTGTCACGGGCGTGCTCGCCATGGCGTTTATGGGTTTTGCCGGGATGGTGTCAATCCAATAGGTAGGAGTGCTCAATGGGTTTCATGATTTACTTGTATTCAATACTCTCCTTCTCAGGCCTGGTCGTGCTTCTTGCTGCCGGGTTGATGATCGCCGAACGCTTTCTGATAAATTACGGCATCTGCAGACTCGATATCAACGCCGGCGAAAAGCCACTTGATGTTGATGGCGGCCAGACGCTGCTTTCGAGTCTTTACGCAAATGAGATTTTCATACCGTCGGCCTGCGGCGGCAAAGGTTCCTGTGGCCACTGCAAACTGACCGTCACCTCCGGAGGAGGCCCCGTACTTCCTACCGAGACGCCCTATCTGACGAGAAAGGAAGTTCGCTCAGGCGTCAGGCTGGCGTGCCAGGTCAAAATCCGGGAAGACATATTTGTTCGCATACCTGCGGATTTCCTCAACGTCAAGATGTTCTCGGCGACGGTCGAGAGCAGCCAGGTGCTCACGCACGATATCAAGGAAGTCAGGTTCGCTCTAGATGGCGATCAGGAGATTTCGCAAAGGCCGGGCCAGTACGTCCAGGTTCAGGCTCCCTCTCCCGATGGCCCCGTATTCCGCGCCTACTCGATCAGCTCGGCAGCCTATGAGCCCAAGAGTGTGGAGCTTGTTGTCAGATTAGTGCCCGGCGGTATTGGATCGACATATTTGCATAACGTCCAAGAGGGCGATCCGGTTACCTTCACTGGCCCCTACGGTGAGTTCTACCTGAACGAGGATCCATCGACCGAAATCGTCTGCGTAGGCGGCGGCTGCGGGATGGCGCCGATGAAAAACATCATCTATACGCTTTACGACAAATGGCCCGAGCGCACATGCTGGCTGTTTTTCGGATGCCGGACCACCGAAGACATTTTCTATCTCGAACGCTTCAAAGAACTCCAGACGAAACATCCCAACTTCCACGTGGTCTATGCCCTGTCCGACGAATTGAAACCGGGCGAGAAATGGGACGGAGAGACAGGATTTATTCATCTGGCCGTGGACAAATACCTCGAGGAGGGGGTCACTCGCCAAGCCTTTCTTTGCGGACCTCCTCTGATGATCGAGGCGGTTACCAGGGTGCTCGAGGAAAAGGGCCTGCACCCGGATGATATTTTCTACGACGATTTCGGCTAAGATTTGCTATTGCGGACCACGGCGGGTCCGGCAAACAGGTTTGCTTTGAGACCTGCGACATTGCTGGAATCAGAGCAGCCTCAGTCATTTGGCGATCTATATTGCTCGAGAGAGCGGACAGGATTTGGTGAGGCGAATTATGGAAGAGACAAAGATTCTTATCGTGGATGATGATCCCGATTTCACGGCGGTCCTCAAGACTGTCCTGGAAGGCGAGAGCTACGTTGTGGACACCGCGCCGGGCAGGGCAGAAGCCATGGAGAAAATTCAAGCCGACAAACCGGATCTGCTCCTGCTGGATGTGATGATGGCCACGTGGTCCGACGGTTTTGAAATGGCCAGAGACATCAGAAAGAACCCCGAGTATAAGGGTATGCCTATCATAATGCTGACAGGCGTCGAGCAGAGGACCGGCATAGGCTTCAAATCTACCGCGGGCGATCCCGAATGGCTGCCTGTGGATGGATTCCTGGATAAGCCCGTGGAGCCACAGGTCCTGATCGCGGAGGTCAAGAAGGTCCTGTCGGGCAAACCTTGAGATGGAACCGGTACCCGAAGACATCAGGCTGCTCAATGGAGCCTATTGGCTGACCAGGCTCAGATGGATTGCCATCATCTGTGTTCCCATTGGCACCTATTTTTGCGGCAGTGTTCTGGGTATCGCTCTGCGTGAAATCCCCATGTACACTGTTGCAACCCTGCTTTTCCTTTATAACGTTGCCGTACTGGTAATGCTGGATCGTGCTGCCAGGGCGGACCGGGAGGTATCGCCCAGGGCCGTAAAGAGGATAATTCATCTCCAAATATGCACCGACTTGATTCTGCTGACGGTCTTGCTGCATTTCTCCGGCGGGATTGAAAACCCGCTTGTTTTCTTCTTCATATTTCACATGGTTATCGCCGGCATTCTGCTCTCGCCGAAGGAGAGCTATTTGCAGGCCACATTTGCCGTTCTTCTTTTCGGACTTCTCGTATTGCTCGAGCACAAACAGCTACTGCGCCACTATTGCCTCACGGGATTTGTGCCTCATTGTTTGCAGGAAAGTATGCTCTACATCTTTGGCACCTTTCTCGTTTTCACAACGGCTCTGTACGTGGCTGTTTACATGGCCAATTATATCGCGACAAGACTCAAGCGCGCCGAGCGCGCCTACAAGCAGGCCAATGTGATGCTTGAGGAAAAGGATCGCATAAAAGACGAGTATGTCTCGCGTGTAACGCATGACATTAAGGGACATCTGGCAACAATACAGGGCTGCCTTGCTGTCGCCGTCGACAGGATGACAGGCAAACTCGAGGACCCGGAGGCGGACCTCATACATCGTGCACATACCAGATCTGTTAAACTCACCAACTTTGTCAGGGCCCTGTTGAGATTGACGCAGATGCGGCTTAGCAACAAACTGGAAATGGCCGACTTCTCAATGGGAGAAGCTTTGCTCAACGTCACCGGCGCGGTTCAAGCCAAAGCCGCCGACAAGTCGATAACCCTGAACTGCAACATCGACTCGTCGGTGGAAAACGTCTTTGGCAATCAATTCTCCATCGAAGAGATGGTGACAAACCTGCTGCTCAACGCAATCAAGTACACCCCTGCTAATGGGACAATAGATGTGAGAGCCAGCAGCGACGAGAACTCCGTGCTGGTCAAGATTTCCGATACGGGCATCGGGATACCCAAAGAAGAGCAGGCGCAGGTGTTCGATGAGTTCTTCAGAGCTTCCAACGCCAAGAGAGCCGAACGCGATGGCACGGGCCTGGGACTGTCGATAGTCAAGTATATCGTGGAAAGACACGGAGGCCAGATTCAGGTCGAAAGCGAGGAGGGCCATGGAACCACGTTCAATCTCACTCTGCCAAGAACCGCGTGATTGCGGAGAAATCCGCACTGGGCCTCGAAGAATCCGGCAGTGTCAGTGCCGCCCCTAATCAGAGGGTCAAATTGGCCCGCTTTCGGGGTCGCCTCTTGTCTCATTTGTGAGAAATCAGGGGTCGTTTGCATCTCAGGTGTGGGAACAGATCGCAGCTGATTGTCCGGGGATTGGGTCTTCTTTTCTCGTTTCTTGTTGAGTTCTGCGTCGAATTGTGCTATTATAGAGTCGCTATGGGCGACTTGAGTCTCTTGTGAGTAGAATGAAGCGAGTCCGGCACGCCAATTGCTGCTTGGAATTACGAACGGGTGCGGGTTTTGGTGTCTCGATGAACACATCGAACCTTAGCTCGCCGCCGGACGTATGTGCAGTCTGTTGCCGTGGTTAGCTTTTACGTGGACCCGCATACTCGTGCTGACTTGTGATCGGAATAACTGGCTGCATGAGGTTTTGCTCAGTGGGGGCCCAGGAGGGACATGACAGACCCTTGGCTAGTCGAGGCTGGCTCCGGCAACGAATGTGATGACGCTCGGAGTCGTACTTGCGGGCTTTCAAAGAGGAGTTGGCGGCAATTGCGTTTTAAGGTAGGCGCTCGGCCAACATGACTTGATTTGTTATCTTGGGATTGAGAATTAGAATAGTGAATAGGATTAGAGCTATATTCAATTCGGTCATAAACGTTGTAAAGCAAATGAAATGGTCTGTCAGGATAGCGCTGCTGATCGTGATTGTGACTTTCTTCAGCGGCGGGGCCATTGTTATCACCGGCCAGCCGGGCTTCTGCAATTCCTGCCACATCATGAACCCCTATTACGACAGCTGGGAAGACTCGAATCATTCGAAGGTAAACTGCCTGGATTGTCATTTGCGGCCCGGGTTTAAGGGATACGTAAAGGGCAAAGTGAACGGCCTGGCTCAGGCCGTCGCCTGTGTGGTAGGAAGAGTCGGCACAAAACCCAACGCCACGGTTGAAGACGCCTCCTGTATGAGGCCGGAGTGCCACAGCACCGAGGAACTCGAGACGAAGAACCTAGTTTACAGCGGCATGAAATTTACCCACCAGGTCCATGTCGAAAACGTGGTTGACGGCATAAAGATCTCCTGCGGGCTCTGTCACAGTCATGTCGGTGGAAAGGAGCACTTCAGTGTGAACAAGGAAGTCTGCTTCACCTGCCATTTCCTCAAAGGCTCCGAGACCGACAGCAGGATTGTGCAAACCGACTGTCAGAGCTGCCACGAGGTGCCGGACAAGGTTATTGATCGCGGATTCGTCACCATAAATCATGCCGAGTTCGTTTCCTACAAAGCGAGCTGCGATGATTCCTGTCACAAGAGAGATATTGAAAAGAACGCCCAGGTCTCGGCCACGGTCTGCCGTAACTGCCACGACTACGATATAGAGCGCGAGCCCAACAGCGTGAAACTGCATGAAGTCCACACCGATCCTGAGAAACTCGAGATCTATACTGGTCGTAAGCATACGACCCATACCATCAAGGTGGAATGCTTCGCATGCCATGGCAAGGTGATCCACGAGCGCGGCGAAGCGACATCGGTTGTTGCCATGATGGATTGTCAGGACTGCCACAGCGACACTCACCAGGTCCAGCGCAGCCTGTATAGCGCCCAGGCTCACCCGCAGGACGGCACGGACCAAAAGAACGTTCTCAGTCCCATGTTCCTTACTCACGTCGAATGCAGTGGATGCCATATCGAGCGCGTGCGAAAGAGCACCGGAACACTGGATAGCTTCGGAGAAGTCGCCAAAGCGGTGCCTCGAGCGTGCGACAAATGTCATGCGCCGGGAACGGGCGATCAGTATATTCCTTTCTGGCAAGAGCAGATCAAGGGTCTGTATGACAAGATCGGCGCCAGGATTGACAAGCTCGAGCAACTCGCCCAGCTTGAAACAAACCAGCAATTGGCGCAGAAATCCGGGGACAGAGCCAGGCAGGCCAGGGCCATTCTTGAGTCCGTGGCGAACGACGGCAGTTGGGGAGTCCACAATTTTAAGTATACCGAAGCGATGCTTAACAGAGCGAATGAAATAGTGAGCAGCGCAGATTAGAGGTCGATAGTGGGAACTGATTCGAGGCACAAGGTATTCGCGAGCGTTGTCTGCGTCGTCGCTATGGCGCTGGCTGCCGTGACAGGGCCGAGGAGTCTGCTTTCGACCGGTCAGGCCAGAGGTATGGCGTCTGCGGGCCACCATTCGTTTCTCGGCGGACCCTGGGAACTTGTAATCAAGATGGGGATGGACGGAGAAGCTCTGCAATTGCCAATTGCAGCCCGTGACGAGAGCAAACCTCAGAAGTTCGATGACATCGTGGCCGTGATGGGCACGCCGATCAAGGTCAGGCTCGAGCATTATCTGCCCAATTTGGGCTGGGAGACCACCGCGGTCGAACATCCCGGCGGTGGCACGGTCGTCGAGCTGACCGTCAGGGGCAAGGATTTCCAGCAGCATCTCTGGCTCAGCTCGGCGGATATGTCCAAACAATCGATCTCTTCGCGTGTTGGAAGCATCGCGATAGAAGGACTGTACGAAGCGAAGACTGCCGATAAACTGGTGCGCAAACTCACCGATCCCCGGACGGTCGGAATCCTGTCTATCTGGCCCGAAGTCGGTGGCGCGCCGGCTGAATATGCGGTCCGGATCGGCGAGAAAATAACGGTACCCGGCTCCAAATACAAACTGACCGTCAAGCAGTATGTCCCTCATTATTCGATCGATCTTCAGACGCGCAAGGTGGTCAGCCAGACGGACAAACCGATTAATCCCGCCTTGAGGGTGATCGGCACCAACGGGAGCGAAACATTCGAGCAGTGGATCTGGTCGAAGTTCGCGGTGGCCCCGCATAAGGACAAGAAGGCTCCCCTGCGGATGAAGTTTGCGGCTCTTGATCTGGCGAGCCTGAGTGGCAAATCGATTCTTATCACGGCGCCCGGCGTCAAGCCCTGGCTGCTTTACTCCAGAAACGGGAAGAAACAGCTGGAAAGGGCCTCTATCGGTAAATCCTATCCGCTCGCGGACGCGTCGTATTCCTTCACGATCGAAAATACCACTGACGGAGCGATCTTAAAGACCGACTGGAAGAACAAATCCGAAAGCTTGTTGCATCCTGCCATCGTCGCAACTATCGAGCAGGGCGGCGCGGGGCGACAGATCGTTCTGGAATTGAACAAGCCTTCTCACCACAGAACAGAGTTTGGAACATTAGTGCTTCTTTACAGGCGCAACGCGGCGTCTGGAGGATCAAAAGGTTGATCCGTTATGCAAACATTAGCGATGAGCTAAAGGTGCGGTAATGAAAAAGATGATTGACACAGCTGTGATTTCATTGGTTTGTTTGTTGGCTTCGAGCGGCTTTGCCGCCGAGAAGCCCACCACGCCACAACAGACATGTATGACGGCCGAGTGCCATACCGAGTATGGCCAGAACGCAGAGGTGCACGGTCCGGTTGCTCTCGGCGAGTGCAAGAGCTGCCACAAGCCTCTTAACGAGCAGGAACACACCTATGAGATTGCGCGCAAAGGGGCGGAGCTTTGCCAGTATTGTCATTTAGATCAGACGACCAAGAAAAATCTGCACAACCCGCTGGCAGACAAAGAGGGCGGCTGTACTCAGTGTCACGACCCCCATGGCAGCGACAACAAGTTCTTTCTGTCGAGCAAAACCGTTGCCGAATCGTGCAACGAGTGTCACGAAACAACAAAAGACATGAAGTTCCTGCACGGACCGGTCGCCGCGGGAGAGTGCAGCGTTTGTCATGACCCGCACGGATCCGACTACGAGAATCTGCTCGATCTCGATCCAAACGATCTTTGTTTTTCCTGTCATGAGGTTACGCAGAACGAACTGAAGAGATTTGAGTTTGTCCACGAACCGGCCAAGGGAGAATGCACCGGATGTCACGATGTTCACGGCGCAAATAATCCACAGATGCTTGTTGACGATGCGCCAAAGCTGTGTTATTCGTGTCATGAGGACATTCAGAAGGTGGCCGAGACAGCGGAGCACAAACACAGTGTGGTGACCGAGAAAGGAGGCTGCCTGAATTGTCATACCCCGCACGCCTCGACGGTAAAGCGCGGATTGAAAGCGGCCCCGATGGACCTATGCCTGACGTGCCACGACAAGCCGATCGTAGTGAGCAAGGACAAGACAGTCGGAGCGTTTTCCGCTCAAATGAAAGACATGCAGTTCCTGCATGGCCCCGTGGCCGAGAAGGATTGCGAAGGATGCCATCTCGCCCACGGCAGCGAGCACTTCAGTCTTCTGGCCAAGGGATATGCGCCGGAGTTCTACGCGCCCTTCAGCAAAGAGAATTACGACCTGTGCTTTAGCTGTCACTCCGAGAGTATCGTTCTGACGAGAGAGACCTCTGACCTTACCGATTTTAGAAACGGCAACACGAATCTGCATTTCATGCATGTGAACAAGGAGCGGCGCGGCCGAACATGCCGCTCATGCCATGCCACACATGCAAGCAACAAGCCCAGACACATTCGCGAAAGCGTTCCTTACGGAAAGTGGGAACTGCCAGTAGGGTTCAAGAATAACGAGACCGGCGGCAGTTGCGCGCCGGGTTGCCACCTGCCTTATGCATACGATCGTCAAACACCGGTCGACTATGAGAAGTCGCAATCCTCGACCGTGACCGCGAATTCGAACGTGGGACAATAGAACAACTTTAAGAGAAATGGAGTCCTCATGTTGCTACGGCTAAATAACTGTCTGCTCGCAATCTTCATGTGCGCCCTGATGACAACGACAGTGTTCTCAAGCGGCGCGGGCCATAGCCCGCTGCGTAAGATGAAACTCGGTGACACGATGCCGGAGTTTTCGCTGCCCGATTCAAAGGGAAATGTGTTCGCGTACAAGCACGACCGCAGACGCGTACTGGCGCTGGTCTTTCTGTCGGCCT
>LJTR01000116.1 GCA_001303465.1 Phycisphaerae bacterium SG8_4 | reverse complement strand
AGGACCTTGAACGAAGGGCATAGATGCACCTTCTCGTTTTTCAGGTAGGGCCAAAATGGGCCGTCCGCCGGATATCTCGGGTCGTGCCAGCGGCAATACCGCTGGTACCCCGATACGGGGTACTCATTGGCAACCAACGACCTCCAGGCCGACGGATAGCGGTCGTCATTCTCGTCCAGGTACATCGCCTGCGCCACGCCGTATTGACGCAGGTTGGCCCGGCACGTTATCTCCCTGGCCTGCTCTTTCACCCTTGCCAGTGCGGGCATCATGATCGCCATCAGTATTGCGATGATGGCAATTACCACCAGCAGTTCTATCAAGGTAAATCCGCTTCGCCTGCTCATGATCCGACTCCTTCAACATTATCTCACTACGTCACTCGTGGCGATCTGCCTCGAATCCGGCGCGACCGCCTTCAAGGCCCTTTGAAGTTCGCCATCCACGGCGCTTCAGTCTCCCAGTTGGGCAGGAGAGCCATTGTGCTGAAATTCTTTGCCCATTTTAACCGCCAGAGTTCTTTGAGCCAAACCTTTCTGGCCGAATAATCCAGGAATATACCGTTTATGCCTTGTTGGTGCCTGTTTATGCAAAAGCGGTTCATCGAATTGGTATGGGGGTCGAATCGTTCGCCGTCATAGCTGGGAGGTGTGTCGTCGTTTTCCGGCCCGGCACACCAGAACCAGCAGTCCATGAAAAGCGGTATGTGAGCACCGCCTCTGACGTTGACAGTGCCCCAGTAGTGCTTTGCGGCCTGGCCGTAGAGAGGGTCTTCGGCGGCCACATAGACCCAGTGATTAATCCCATAGCTGCCCCAGGTGCCAGCGGGCTCGAATTCTCCGGCCGGTCGTGAGCCCGTCACACCGATCTTGCCCCAGGATGTAGATGCGTCGCCACCCACTCCAAGCGTGCCGCTGCCGCCCGGTGGGTAGACCGGATTCTTTATTTTTGTAGCCATCGGGCAGCAGCGTATCTTGTCGTCCCGAAAATAGAGATCGTACAGGACATTTATCCAGCGTCCTGAACCGCTTGTGCGCCTGGGAAAGAAGCCGTTATTGTCCTCTGTGTACATCGCGAAGATTGAACCCCATTGCTTGAGGTTGGATTGACAGATGACGGTTTTCGCCTGCTTTCTCACTCGCTGGAGCGCCGGCATAAGTATCGCCATCAACAGCGCTATTATGGCGATTACCACCAGAAGCTCTATGAGCGTAAAACCGGGTCGTTTCGTCACGGGTCCTCAATCGTTCCTAATAGTCTTTGAACTTTGCCATCCAGCCGTTGCCCCAGTTTTGCCAGTCTTCCGGTCGAACGCCGCCGGCTCTGGTCCAGGGATTGACCGGGCTAAAGTCGTTGCTCCACCGGAGCGTCCACAACTGCTTCAAGCCAACCGGCTGGACGTGAAAATCCATGAACACGGCATTGACCGTACCGTTGTGGCGGTTCAGGCAGAAACGGTTCATTGCATCGGCGTCAGGACGCATTTGATGGCCGTCGTATTGCGGTGGAGTGTCATCGTCATCGGGCCAGCCGCACCAGAAATAGCAGTCGAGGAGCATCGGTATCTCGCTGCCGCCCTTGACGTTGACGGTTCTCCAGAATCTCGTGGCCGACTTTCCGTAGACGTCACCTCCTACCGGAACATAGATGAATCCGTTTACGCCGTAGCTGCCGTAATAGCCTATTGTACGCTGCCCCCCTGCATCCCAGCCGGGTACCTTTCCCCAGGCTGTCAGCGTGCTGCCCCACCAATCGACTCCCTGCGTCATGTCTGGGTTGGCAATCTTTGAGGCCACGGGACAACAGCGTATGTCTTCGGTGCTTATGTAGTATTCGCGCAGCGAGTCCATCCAGCGTCCGTACGCGGTGCCGCCGCCCCTTCGTTCCGGAAAGTAGCCATTGTTCTGGTCTATATACATGGCAAAGATGGTGCCCCACTGTTTGAGGTTCGCCTGGCAGACAATGCCTCTGGCCTGCTTTCTCACTCGCTGCAAAGCCGGCATCAAAATCGCCATCAGCAACGCTATTATGGCGATCACCACTAGAAGCTCTATTAGCGTGAAGCCCTTGCGTCTGAACATAATGTGCACCTCACCTCTTTGATCAAAACAGCGTCCCGCAACTGATTGCCAAGAATCAGCCGAACGCGGCCAGCCAAGGCCGGGCCGATCCAGATCAGCGAACACACGAGATGAGCATAGCCGCGCGCTGCGTCAGAGTGCTAGTTGTGTTGTGCTTCCTTGCCCCACATAGAGACAGCGGCCCAGTGAATATCCTCGTTGCCGGGCTGTTGCGGAGAAAACGCTGTCGGCGGTATCCGCTTGCCGAACTCGATGGTACGAGGGTCCTTCCACTTGCGATAGTCACTGTGTCCGTCGGCGAAGGAGAATGTTGTTCCATCGCCGTGCCTTACAGGTGGCGGGTCCCACCACCTCTCTTGTGTGACTTCCACTGTCCAGCCGCCCAGGGCGGAGGTTATCGTGCCGCCGTCGTCGACAAAGACCATCCGGTAGGCCGGATTGGGAATATCCAGCCTCTTCTTAATCATCTTGGCATTCATACTGGGCCAATCCTTGCAGTTCATGGCATCGGACACCGAGTATGTCCGCATGATGTTCTCCTGAGTTCCCCCGCGGACAATCTTGGTGACGGTCGGGCATTTGTAAAGGTTCAGATTTTTGACGTACGGCCACATGGCTCCATTCTGGATGGCGTCGATCTTCTGGCGCTCGGTCATCCCGGACCGCCAATCGGCGAGAACCCAGGGGGTCTGGTCCTGATGGATGCCGTATTCGCCGGTGTCGCCATTGACGAGCATATCGTCGTGCTCGTCGGCGTACATGATCCACCCAAGGGTCAACTGCTTGAGGTTGCTCAGGCAGGTCGACCGCCTGCCCTGCTCCTTGACACGGTTCATGGCCGGCATCAGTATCGCCATCAGGATTGCGATGATGGCGATCACTACAAGAAGCTCGATAAGCGTAAACCCTTTCCTTGCGTGCATAGTAACACCTTTCCTCATCAGTGTCCGAAAAAGCATCTCTTGCTGCAAAAACTCGTTTTCTAATAGTCTTTGAAACTTCTGATCCAGTCCGGCCAACTGCTCGGATCGACACCGCCGGCCTTGGTCCAGGGGCCCGATGTGTCAAACTTTCTGTGCCACTTCAGTGTCCACAGCTCTTTGAGGCCGACTTTTCTTACCGACCAATCCATAAAGGCGGCGTTGAGGAATCCCTGGTGCCGATT
The DNA here is from genome assembly GCA_001303465.1 of Phycisphaerae bacterium SG8_4. Taxonomy (GTDB): domain Bacteria; phylum Planctomycetota; class Phycisphaerae; order Sedimentisphaerales; family Anaerobacaceae; genus SG8-4. Next base: position 6,986 of record LJTR01000116.1, on the reverse strand, counting down.
GATGCAGGTACGAGCCATGTTGTTGCCCGACCAGGCCGCGAATTCCTGCGCAGCGGGTGCGTGAGTCGGCAGCGGCCAAAGGTCAAAACGCAGGGCCTCGGTAAACCACGGCACCTGGCTGGCGCCCGCCACACCGGCGGTCTTCCAGCCGTTTTCGACGGCTACCCCACCCTCATACGTAGTCGCGGCGCCAGGGCCTGCCGGTATCAGGCAGTAGCCGTTGATACCGAAGCTGCCGGACACGCCGTCGCTGCTCAACTGGCCGCCTGTGAATATGCCCCACGCGTTATAGATGTTGAACGTCGCCGCCTGGTTGCCGTACTCGTCGATGATTGGTTTTGTGCCCGAGGGACAGAACCAAATCTTGTTCTTCCTCCAGCTCTTATACTCCTCCTCCAAGTACCGTACCCACCAGTAACCGGGGGTGCCCGGCGCCGAATCCCAGAATCTGCCGTCGTTTTCCTCTGTATGCATTGCTGCAACCATGTTCCACTGCTTGAGATTTCCCATGCAGCTTATCATCTTGCCCTGCTCTTTCACTCTTCGCAGCGCCGGCATAAGAATAGCCATCAGAACCGCAATAATGGCAATCACGACCAAAAGCTCGATCAGGGTGAAAGCTCTACGCTTGCTCATATCAGTACTCCTCATTCTTCCATCCAGTGATTAGTCACCTACACGCAATCTCTATGGTGATGCGCCGTGATGCCTTTCTGTTCGGTTTGCTTGATGTCCATTACGCTTTTCCAGCACAACACCACAGATTACGGCATTATACCGGACCTCAGAGCCACTTTCAATCAAAAAGTTGAGATTTTGCAGCATATTCTGCCATGGCGACATAATCGTCGGCGCCGAGCCTCTCCGGTCGTTGGGTCGGGTCTATGCAGCATTGCTCGAATATCTCGGTCCAGTCGTCGATGCGTTCGAGTCTGCCGCCGGCGAGTTTGCAGCAGGCCGCGAGGGTCTTGCGCCGGTGGCCCATAAACAGATGCACGGTTTCGCTCAGTAGCCCCATGTTTGTAATCCGGTCACATTTGGCCTGGTTGCGGACGAATCCGGCCATCGCCGAGTCAACCTGGGGCTGGGGCCAGAAGACGGTCGGTTTGAGGGTTCTTATCGTCCTAACGTCACCGGTGGCGTGCAAAAGGATGCTCAGAATCCCATACTCGCCGGTGCCCGGACGGGCGGCCATGCGATCTGCAACTTCTTTCTGTACAGTGACATACATTCGATCCACTGTCGTCGGGCCCGTGAGAAGATTCATCATTACCGGTGAGGCAACGTTGTAGGGCAGATTGGCAACCAAAAGGACCCTCCCACGGCATCTTTCGCGGGCCCGGGCCAGTGCACCAGCGACAGCAGGATTGATGCAGTGCTTGCTTTCGAGAATGTCGGCGTTGACAAGCTCGAAGCTCCTGGCTCGGATGAGCTGTTTTCGTGCAATCTCGGCGAGGTTGCGGTCAAGCTCAACGGCTATTGTCCAGCCCGCTCTGGCGACAAGAGCTTCTGTCAGAGAGCCTGTCGCGCAACCGACTTCGAGCACTATGTCGTCTTCTTGAATGCCAGCCGAATCGACCAGCAGGCGCATCAGATTCAGGTCGATCAGAAAGTGCTGGCCCAGCCGCTTGTTGGGAGAAATGCCTGCCGATAATAGCAACTGCCGGATTTGCTGCTTTGTTTGCATTCGAATCAAGAACTAAGAATTTAGAATGTAGAATTCGTGGCCGATGAGACTCATCCGGAGATCCGAGTGTTTTTGACTATGGCTCGTCCTCCAATCTCAATTCTAAATTCTAACTTCTAAATTCTTCTTGGCTTTTGCCATTTGTATTGCAGTTCTTATGGCAGATTTCATGCTGGCGGGATTGGCAATGTTCTGGCCTGCGATATCGAAAGCCGTCCCGTGCGCCGGTGACGTTCTTATGATCGGTATGCCGATAGTCACGTTTGTCGCCTGCTCGAAGCCGATGAGCTTCACCGGTATCATGCCCTGGTCGTGATACATTGCGACCACACCGTCGAATTCTCCCTGGACGGCCCGAAGGAACAGCGTGTCGGCGCTGTACGGGCCGCAGCAATTTATCCCCTGCTCTTGGGCCAGCATGATTGCCGGCGATATGATTCGCTGCTCCTCATCGCCGAATTGACCGCTCTCGCCTGCGTGAGGATTCAGTGCGGCCACGCCAATCCTGGGATTGTCCAGGTCAAAATACTGCTTCAGGGCATCATTGAGCAGATCAATCGGCTCGAAGACGCAGCCGATGGTAAACTTGTGCCTGACTTCGAAAAGCGGCTCATGAATCGTCGCCAGCGCCAGTTTCAACGGTCCGGTGACGAACATCATCACCTTTCGCTTGGATTTGCAGCGGTCGGCGATCATCTCGGTGTGCCCGGGCCACTGCGAGCCGGCCAGCTTCCAACTGCTCTTGCTGATCGGCGCTGTCACCACCGCATCTATTATACCGCGCCGGGCGGCGTCCACGGCGTCAACACAAAACCTCATCGATGCCTCCCCGGCCATTTTGCTGGGAATCTTTACCCAGGGCGGGACCGAATATTCGTCGTAGTCGGCCACAACCACCTTGTACGGGTACTCGCGACTTATCTTTTCGTGCTGATGCCGGCCCCAGAACGGCTCGATCTCCGCCGCATCGGCGACATAACAGAGCTGCTCGTTCATACCAAAGACAATAAATTTCGCCGCCTTGCGGATGTCGGGATCGGCCAGCGCCTTTACAATTACCTCCGGCCCGATGCCCGCGGCATCGCCCATCGTTATGCCAATGACCATCTGCTCGGTTATCGAATTATTGCCGTTGCTTTTCATGGCGACATTTATCGCAGAGAAAGTTCGGTATCTGCCAGTTCATATTTCAGGCTCAAAAGCCCAATTTCTTTAGTCTTTCGGCTGTCAGTGGCTCGACCTTTGGCAAAATGTTTTCAAGGTGCCTTTTTATCGTCTTGACAATTATATCAGTTTCTATATTGACGCAATCGCCCGCTCTTGCTTTACCCAGCGTGGTTCTTCTGAGCGTTTCGGGTATTGTGGAAATTCCGAACCCATTTTGGTCAATATCCGATATCGTCAGGGAAACTCCATCGACGGCAACCGAGCCCTTGGGCACCATCGCATCTAGCAATTCGGCGGCTGCTGCGAACCTGATGTCTGCGAAATCGCCGTGTTTGTCGATTGCCTCTATCGTTGCCACCCCATCGACATGGCCCTGCACGAAGTGGCCGCCGAACCGATCGGTTGCTTTCATTGCCCGCTCAACGTTGACCTCAGAGGCAGGCCTGAGTCCGCCCAAAGTCGATTTGGCCAGCGTTTCGGCACTGACATCGAAGCTCACAAGCGGCCCTTCAATCCTGGCAGCAGTCAGGCAGGCGCCGTTTATGGCGACGCTGTCGCCGATCTTGCTCTCGCCGGCCAGTTCGCCCAAATCTACCGTCAGCACCGTTGAGCCGGCGCTCGGGCGAATCGACTTGACCGTACAAATTGTCTCTACAAGCCCAGTGAACATTTGTAAGCGAATACTTTGTTGTGAGGTCATTTGTTATTGAAAAGATCAGCCTACAAGCTAAAATGGATTATAAATAGTCAACAGTGAATAATCAATATCGAAGATCCCGATACCTCGGGAATCAATAATCGAGGCCAGACGGGGCCAAAGAGAATAATGAATACGTTTTGGCTGAAAATAGCGGTCCTTGCAGTTGCTGTCGTCGTAGGGATTGTTGTGATAGGTTCCTTAACCGGCGGCGATTCAGAGCCGAAGGAGCCGGATCCAACCTTCTACGACAGGGCCGAAGAAGACAAGCAACGGTTCCTGAGCGAACCTCAGCCGCTGGAAACTCAGGAGCAAGAGCCTGTGGCAGAATCGGAACCTCCGGCAGAGGAAGGTCCGGCGGTTGCGCCTGTTCCGCCGCCACCTGGGCCCATCGAGCAGCCCAGGCCGAAAATAGCATACTGCGAACCGCTCTCCGAGATGGACAGGATAGAGGCTGATCGGCTCTTGAACGTTGCTGTGCCCGGTTACAGCCTGGGTAGCCTTCAGGTCGGGTACAAACTCATGATGGACAACTGCCGGCAGATACTCCGGAAATGGCCGGAAAGCACGTATGCATACAGAGCCAAGGTAATGATAATTGAAATGCCTCAGAGATACCGGGACCGCTACAAAGTCACGGCCGAAGAACTGGATTTGAGCAACTTTGCCGAGCCCAGACCTGGAACGAAACCTTTCATTATTGAGGACCTTAACCGTACATCGTCGAGGAGCTTAATGGAATGAGCACCACAGCATCTGTTGCCAACATACCTGCGATTTCGATAACCGCCGATTGCATTCCGGAGGCATGGGAAAAAACCGTGCTGGCGGTATGGGACAATGGCCTGGCGGTTAGAACCGAGTACGACAAGCCCTCCGATCCGCCGAGCAGGGACGCCACTGTTATGGTTGCCGTCGCCGATCCGTTTTGCGAACCGCGGATTCACAAGAACTTCCCCGGAGGACCCGAAGAGCTTGAGTCGTATCGCCAGGAAGTGGTAAAGGGAATACACGACCATTGGATTGACGCGGCCGGCGGCAAGTGGACCTACACATATCACGAGCGGCTGTTTTCATATTGTCCGGTCGAGGATATACGCAGCGCCGATGCGCCGAGGCCCCTCGTCAGTGTCGATCAGATTCAATATATCATCGACTGCCTCTCGCAGGCCGGGCACAGCCGAAGGGCCCAGGCGATAACGTGGATGCCGACCGCCGACCCCGCTACGGAAGATCCGCCATGCCTGCAGCGCATTTGGTGCCGGCTCGTGCCGCACGAAGCCGGTGGGCTGTCACTCAACATGAATACGCACTGGCGCAGCAGAGACCTTTACAAGGCCTGGTTCATGAATGTCTATGCTCTCACCGATCTTCAGAAGGTAATCGCCGAGGCGGTTGCCGGCAAGATAGGCGAGCCCGTACAGGTCGGAAGATACCTCGACGTAAGCGATTCGCTGCATATCTACGGCAGCTACTTCAATGAGGTCGCACCCGAGATTGAGAAGATGCGCCAAAGCTCATTTGCCGAGCGGTCGTGGCAGAGCACGCACCCGGCCTTTGAGATGATGACAACCGAGGCCAGAGAGAAACTGGCTGAGGACCCCGACTGGTACGCGAAAGCGAAAGGATGAACGTTGTGACTATTTCGCCGAGTGTGAAGCGATAATCAGATTTTTGAGATACGAGGTGTTGAACATGGCATTTGTTGTTAACGGTGAAAAGATCGAGGACTCGGCAATAAAGCACGAGGTTGAGCGGCTCAGACCGGATTACGAACGGGTGTTTGCGGACCAGGACCCCGCCGAGCGAGAGGCTCAACTGCTCGATTGGTCCAAAGAAAATGTGATTGAGAGGGCCTTGATCAATCAGGAGGCGAGGAGCAAGGGCGACGAAATACCAGGCAGCAAGATCGAAGAGACCCTGGCTAAGCTCAAGGAACAGTACGACGATCCGAAGCAGCTTTACAAGGACCTCAACGCCGAGGACGACGAGAAGATAAAGCAGGACATCGAGACACAGATGAGGGTCGAGCAAACACTCAATAAAGTCTGCGAAAAAATGGCCAAGCCTTCAAAGGCCGCGATCAAGCAGTACTACGAACAGAACAAGGACCAGTTCAGAACGCCCGAGCGAATCAGGGTCGCTCACATCGTCAAGCACGTCAACTGGCAGACCGACGAAGAAAGCGCTTACAGGGCGATAAGTGAGGCGCATAAAGAGCTGGCCGGCGGTGCGGCTTTTGAAATGGTCGTTGACAAGTACACCGACTGTGCCGACAACGGCGGCGACCTGGGCTTCATTATGAAGGGCCAGATGGTGGAGGAATTCGAGGACGTCGTCTTCAATCTTGGCACAGGCCAGAGCAGTGACATATTCCGAACTCGGTTCGGCTTTCACATCGCGAAAGTATATGCGAGGGAGCCGGAGGGCATCGCCGGTCTTGAAGATGTTGAAGACAGGATTACCGAGACACTCCAAGAGCAGATGCGAGAAAAAGCGATCGACGACTTTGTGGACAGCCTGCGAGACAAGGCCAAAATCGAAGAGGTTTGATCAGATTGCAGTGGGGGAGGGCTGGGAGGAATTCGGGTTAGCCCCGCGTTTTGACAGAATGTTGGTTTTATCGGCGTGCGCCAGAAAGGCAGAAAAAGTGCGCATCTCGATTTGGCTCTTCAGGGTTTTCATGTTAGACTTTAAACGTAACAAATAGAGCACCTGTCAAGAACAAGCGGACTAGAAACGAAGCTTTCGCAGGACGTGAAAGCATTAGTACCAGACCTGAGGGGGGTTGTATAAGTTTCTTTCCGAGTTGGCCTCTGCGTTCTCCGCGCAGAGGCTTTTTTTATTTGGCACGCGTGAGATAGACACCGCGAAAGTCCGCATGGCTCACCGCTGCGCATCCATTGCTGAGCCGCCTCGCTTTTCTAAGAGCCTTACAAGAACGCCCGCTTTCCTCGAATAAGTTCCGTGTGGCCGTGGACTTGGCATATGATACTCTATTGGCTGCAAGATTTTCTGGCGGCACAGTCAAGCATTCTCTGTGGATTTGGTCCGGCAGAACCTCTTCGGTGGAGCGAATCTTCTTGTAACTGCTGGTGGGCATTCTTGGATCTTGGCTCAGTGTTTGTCGCAGGATCCAGCGGCGGCCTCGTTGGACAATGGCCCAATCCGTTGCCCAAGAAAAAAAACTGTCAGAGATAAAATACCTGATTTTTTATTTTGACATACCACATCTTGACGCTATAATACCTGCAGTTCTATATGTAGTGCTCGCTTGGCAGGCTTCGAGGAGCGGATTACTTGAGGCAGGACAGTGGGTTCGGTCAAGGGTTCCGGGTAGCGAAGCGTTGGGCGAAAGGGTGTATCTCGACAGGCATAACGAGATGCGAGAGAAGCAATGGAATGTCCCTTCTGTAAGGAAGACCGGGATAAAGT
>LJTR01000115.1 GCA_001303465.1 Phycisphaerae bacterium SG8_4 | reverse complement strand
CCCAGCAACAAATAAATATAGGCCAGTTTCTTGACCTTTGGATTGTAGAAGGCATCTTTGTTTACAGACATGGATTTCTCCAAGAGATCCGCCTCGCGCTTCGCTTCTTCTCTGAGACCAAGGCCTGCATAGGCAATGCCGAGCAAACCATTCCCCTTAGAATCCTCCGGGCTCTCTTCGATTCCGGAGTCGTATTTCTTTCGTGCCTCTTCGTAGTATTTCTTTGCCGATTCGGTATTACCCATGAGTCCGTAAATCTGTGCGTATCGGAAAGGTCTGGGGAGAAAGGGCCCCCTATCACCTGGCGCCGAAAACAAGCATTCCAGAGCCGTTTCATAGTCCCCATCAAACACGTCAAGGATCGCCAAAATATCGACATCTTCTGTTTCTGGCGACTCAATATGCTTCGATGCTTCCCGCAAGACCTCCCGAGCCTCACCCGCTGAGCCCAAACAAACCTTGCATCCCCTCTTGGCTCTTTGCTCATCCACGCGACGGCAGATCAACAATCGTCCGCTTTTCCAGACTTCTACGCAAGCCATAGCAGGTCTCTCTCGCCAACACCTTTAAGGTTGTCATCAACATAGTACCTGCTAGTTCCTTTGAAAACCGATAGAACAAGGAGCCAGTGGCATAAGTACCATACCCTACAGACAGATAGCAAGAACTCAGTGAACATTTGGAATCGCGAGCACCCAGCAGAAGGACTCCATCATTAATCCGTAGGTGCGTGTCGGGAGGGTTTTGTGTGAGTACAGATCCTCATGCCAGTGATGGCAGGAGAATAGTAGGAACGGCCCACACCATTTTAATCTTCCGACTTTTGTACATCTGAGTTCAGTTGAGCAGACGTTAGCAAAGAGTCACTATTTCAACTTAACGTGGTTGTCGCTAGTTGTTGCATGAGGCGGCATATCCCTTCTCTGTTGATAGGCTTGACCACAAAGGCGTCGGCGCCCATAGCGCTTGCCCGTTCGTGTGTAGTCGCATCTGCGGTTAGCACAGCCACACGAGTGCGGACATCAGTTCCCTTGATCTCTTTGAGCACCTCAAAACCGTCGACTTTGGGCATATGCAGATCTAAGAGCACGGCAGCATATGGTCGGTACAATCTGTGAAATTGGATTGCCGCTTTGCCTACGTGTGTGACATGGACACAGAATCCTTCCCGCCTCAGCCACATCTCTAAGTCGGATGCAAAACCCGCATCATCATCCACAACCAGGATCTTTCTGTCTGTCGGTTCAGCATTCATGGCACTTTCTCCTTTCAGTTGAGTTGTTGGTGAAGTTTAGTGACCTTCACGGTTCCTCTCTGGCCCGGGCAGACAGACTGTGAATGCAGTGCCTTTACCCGGCTGTGACTGCACACGCATGGTCCCGCCGTATACTTCCAACACTTGCTTGACCGCGGCAAGCCCAAGGCCTTGATTACCCCGCTGCGTCTTAGTCGTATAACCCTCTTCGAAGATACTGGCAAGCTTGTCCTCGTCGATACCGCAACCATCATCTTGGACGGTTATTTGTACTGATCCGTCCGACACTGCTGCAGCCATGATAGCAACTGAAGAATCTCGTTTGGTTATCGCTTCGACCGCGTTGAGAATGAGGTTTCGCAGTACCCTGTTCAGGTCTGCTTTGTGTATCTCGACAGTTGTGCATGGTGATACTTCTTGGCGTACCGTTATCTTATTCTGCCTCAGCAATGAGTCCAATGAGTCTACGATGAGATCTACTTCCGCAGCTACATCGCATTCTGCCACCTCCTTATCGCTTGCCCGCCGATCCACTACGAGATGCCCGAGCATGTCGACAGCCAAGTTCGTGTTCTGCCTGAGCCTATCGAGAGATTTGTTTGTGAGATCTGCGGCGTGTTCCTCTATCGCTATCTGCAGCGTGTCGACCGATCCAACGATGGCTTGTACCGAATGACGCAAATCGTGAATTAGCATTCTGACCTCAGGTGACTCCAAGAACCTAACCATCCGCGTTTGCCCGGCGCTACTCGTGCGAATCAGTGTATCGGACGAATTCATGGTCCCAACATTCATTTGGTTTAACCTCCTTACATTCATCCAGCTCAATAAGTTGGTCTAATCACTCCTGCAGGCCGCATTCTATTTACTTTTGTGGTCCAGCAAGTCGTGTTGTTTGCTTTCTACTTCTTTCTACGCAGCAAAGAACGGTGGCTTGCGCATCAGACCAGATATTATTTTCCGGAGCTGCGTGGGATGGTTTGCTACTTTGAGATTGAAATATGGATTGTGGGCGTTAGCATAAGCTCTTGGCTTAGGTCTAGGCCCAGAACATTAGTGTTTGTCTTTGATATTCATGGCTTGATGCTGCTTGAAAAGCGTGAGTAATAACGCAATTTGTCAGGTGAGAATTGGATGAGGCGGTCGGGCAAGACATCCATAGGGGGGCCAAAAAGTGAATTCCAGACGACACATTGGTCTGAGATTCGAAATGCGAGGACACAGGATCAAGCCCGGCGGAGAGCAGTCATCGATAACCTCAGCAAAAGGTATTGGAAACCCATATATTGTTATATTAGACGAAAAGGATATGACAACGAGCAGGCTAAGGACCTTACGCAAGGTTTTTTCCATGAAATAGTATTGGGTAGAGACCTAGTGCAGCAGGCTGACGCGGCAAAGGGGCGATTCCGGGCCTTTATATTGACGGCATTGAATAACTACATTATCGGAGTCCACAGGGCAAACACAGCGGGCAAACGCCGTCCTGCAGATGGGATCGTATCGCTGGAAGAATTCGATGAAGAATCGATGTCCATAACCGCAAAGAATATGAAACCTGAAGACATTTTCACATATGTTTGGGCCTCAGTGCTTGTGGACGAGGTGATTTGCGAGGTCAAGGAAGGGTGCATTCAGGATGGAAAGGAGGTTCATTGGAAGGTTTTTCGTGCCAGGGTGTTGAGTCCGATCATGGCTGGCGTCAAGCCAAGTCCGGTCTCTGAGCTATGTAAGCTATTAAATATTGGGAACAAAGATACAGTATCAAACATGATTGTCACCGTGAAACGGCGATTTCGAACGGCTATGAACCGACGAGTTCGCCAACATGTTGACTCAGATGAGGAAGTCGAGCAAGAAATTCAAGATCTAATGAAGATTCTATCAGAATGACGCGCAAGCTGGCGAGCTTTCTGACGTATCACTCTATAGAGGCGCTCTATGTTACATCGCTGTTGATACTAATGACCGCCGTAAACATTTGAATGATCTTCTGGAGTGAACGATGCATAAAGATTCTACTTTAGGCCTGAGCCCTGCAAAGCTGGCTCGCCTCTTAGGTATTACCTTAGATTGTGGGTCTGGCGAAGGGAGAAGGAACACAGCTCAGAACACTTCCGAGCTGATCCAGGCCCATCTTGCCGGAACATTGCCTTTTGACACTACGGTGATCGAGGAACTGCCGGCAATCATCGGACGATTGCGCAATGACCTGATATCTCGCGGCGGAAAGACCTTGGGCAACGTACTGACCGATCCTAAGTCAGACCTCGACACAATCAAGAAAATCAGAAAACATGCTAAAAGGATGGCGTTCCGAAGGGATTCCAAGGCTAAGCATGCCGCGGCCATAGCCATCTATTTTGCAGCGATTGCCAATGCTTTGGCATTCCATCAGACCAAGATCACGACGCATTCCTATGATTCATTGAAAGCTTCATTTGGCGACTTGACTAGAAAACCATGGATGCCAAGTGAGCTTGTGAGGCTTTTCACTAAAGCTCGTAAGTGTTGTCGGAAGAAAGCTCCGTAGGTGGGTACAATTATCATGTTTCATTCACAACCTAACCAAAGAAGACAAAGCGGCTGTCTGAACGCTACAACATAGATCAGTCACTCTCGTAGGCACCTATATCAACTGTTTCATTGACAATGCGAGTTTTTCCTTCAATATCGTATGGTATCGACTCTTGAATGTCTCCATCTCTATCAATGTCAGATACATCAGGAGCAAGAGCGGAATTGTCTCCTGCGTTGATGCAAGGAGAATTTGTGCGCAGTCGTAGGTTATCATCCTTGGTGCCGAATTTGTCATCCGGTCCGTCAGGATCAATAAAGAGTGGGTCATCTCCAAAATTTCCGGTGCCTCCGAGTTTGCCGCTCCATCCCTGGATGCAACAGTAATTGATAAGTCCCGACCCGCCATTGATTTGTGCGGCTTCAAGGTCATCCGAGTTGAAAGTGTTTGCCCAGAGAACACAGTTGGTCAGTACGGGGCGGCTGCGGTCGTCACCGTTGAAGATCCCACCAGAGTTAACTGGTGAGCTATTTCCCACAAACATGCAGTTGGTGAGCACAGGAGAACCCGCGTTATTAATTGCACCCGCGTATTGACCTGCACTGTTTCCGGCAAAGATGCAGTTTACAAGCGTTGGGCTGGGGCCCCGGTTGACCATGCCGCCACCGTTGTCGGAAGCTACGTTTCCATAGAATGCACAGTTCATCAGAATTGCCTGCGTGTAGAAGGATCCCTGAATGTGCAACCCACCGGCGTCCTGAGCTGAATTACCCACGAAGCTGCAGCTAATGAACATGGCTCCGGCTTGCGCGCTGTGGCCTCCCCCTCCCCCCTGGTCGTGAGCCCTGTTGCCGGTGAAAACGCATTCAGTCAATACGGATGTTTCGTTACCGCTACAGTACAAGCCGCCACCTTTTCCCAGTGTTAAGTTATCGCTGAACTTGCAGTTGGTGATTGCCAGACTGCCCCCACTGAATATTCCACCTCCAACGAGATCCGACTTATTACGAATGAAGGTGCAGTTGATAAGTGTACAATTGCCTCGGCTGTTGCACATCCCACCGCCGAAACATTGATCATTCTCTTGCGGGCCGTTGGCATTTCCGCCGGTGACCGTGAATCCATCAAGAACGGCGCTTTTGACGGATTCAGTAGCGGTTACGACGTGATGACTATTCTCATCGTTGTTGGTGAAATCAGATCCATCGTCACTGCTCAAGTCACCACTGAGAATGGTTTCGTGTTTCTTCGGATCGCGCTGGTAGCGACTGGTTTCTGTCCCGGAAAATCCACCAAGGATGGTCAGCCCGTTTCTTAATCCAAAACTCGCCCCGCGCATTCCTGTCCCCCTGTCAGGCTTGTAAATGCCGGCAGCTACCCAGATTTCAGTATCGGGCCGGGCCGTGTTCAGAGCATCTTGCAGGTCATTGAAGGCAGTGTCCCAGCTTTTACCATCGTATGGTCCTTGTGCATTGGCTTTTACATATATTCTCCCCATGATTTCTGAACCGGGCGTATGCAATCCAACTTGCCACGGTTCGTTTACCCAGCCGTATCGATTGGCATACTCTTTCGGTGTAAGTAGCTCTTGGCCGCCATCGGTCTGAATCACGTAGGTTAGATGCTCCTCGATTCCCGATGGGCCTCGGTAATCACCCTGTGGATTGATGGCCATTCCGGTTCCGAAAGAGCCCCACAAGGGCTGCAAGACCGCGTGGTGCTGGAAATTGTTCCTAGCGTCCCAAACTGGGGCTGTGCCATCCCACCCGCCACACACTAGAAGTTGACCATCCGGCGACCAAGCCAAAGCATTTGCAGGGCCACTGCAAGCTTCAAAACTGCGCAGTAACTTACCTGAAGTTGGATTCCATATTAGGACATCTCCATTTGATCCACGGGAGGCCAAGTTCATGCCATCCGGTGACCAGGCAATGGAATTGCTGTATGTTGCCAAGTCGCCTGAAGCGCTCGAGCTTTCTTTCAAGAGACGCCTCGTTGAACCGAATTGTACGTTCCATAGTCGAATAGCCGGAGCTTTGCTACACGAAGCAAAAGTCTTTCCATCAGGTGACCAAGCTACGCAGAGGACTGTATCTCTACTGCCTTCGAAACTGCGTATCTGGTTGCCGGTTTCAGGTTGCCATTGTCCGATCGTGGTACCGCCTGCTGAAAGCAGGCTGTCGCCATCCGGCGCCCAGACAAGCGCGTTTACGCGATCCTTGTGAGCATTGAATCTTGATAGCAGCTTATAAGGTCTTGATATTGTGTCCCAAAGCTGGATTGTGCCATCGACATGACCTGTTGCCAGAATATTGCCGTCGGGTGACCAGGCAATAGACGCTGTTTGCCGGTGGTCTTCCTGAATGACATCCAAAATAGTGCCAGCTTGAGGATCAATGATCACGAGGGCGTCTTGCTGGTCATTTCCTATCACCAAAGAATTGCAGCTCGGTGACCATGCCAACATACTGTTGCCAACAGAAGAATCAGCGATGATACCATATGCCTGCAGTTTAAACAGGGGTTGCCATCTATGGGCATCCCAGAGGCATATGGTTCCAAGCTTTCCTGCTGTAGCTAATAATTTACCGTTCGGCGAGAAACTTACTGAGTTAACTGATCCACATGAATAAGATGAATGACTGCGTACTGGCTGGTCGGACAATGTATCCCAAAAGAATATCTCGCCGCTATGATTTCCAAAAGCCAATGTCATCCCATCAGGAGACCATGTTAAAGCACTTACCATACCAGGAGAAAATTGCCTGAGCCTCTCTGATCGGATATCCCAGATTCTAAGCGTTCCATTGACTGTGCAGGCAAGCGCATTTCCATCCGGGGTCCATGCGAGATTATCGGTGATGTGAACCGGTCTTTCCGCTTGCATCCTAAGTGATGATAAAACCTTTCCCGAAACAGTATCCCACAAAATAGCGGCCTCAAACTCGCCGGTGGATGTGCCTCGGCCAGCGATGGCAAGTGTACGTTCATCCGGTGACCAGGCTAAGGAATGGATCTCGTTTGGAAATTTGGCGGAGGTTCGCAAGACCCGGCCAGCTATAGGATCCCACAATTTGACTGTTCCATCCGCCCCACCGGTGGCCAGTCTGCGATTGCTTGGTGACCAGGCTATTGAACAGACGGTATCCGTATTGCCCTGCAGGGCCCGGATGGACTGTTCTGCCTCGACACGCCAAAGAGCCACCTCCCCTTGTCCTTCACGTGAACTCAAGGCCAATAATTTGCCATCGGGAGAGCAGGCAACACACGTGGTCGAGGTATCACCCAGCGAGAAGGTCCGTTGTATCCTCCCGGATTCAGCATCCCACAGACACATCTGATTACCATTGTGTGTATTAATCGACATCAGACTCTTGCTGTCTTGCGACCAATACAAATAGGAAATTGCACCAACAGAACCTACAAGAATGCGGCTCAATTGCCCTGAGTCCGAATTCCAGAGCCTGATAGTCCCATCGAGGCTCCCTGAAGCCAACCAGCGACCATCCGGGCTGTAGGCGATTTTATGGATGCTACCTCTATGTCCAAGTGTCTCAAGTGTCCAGGATTGTACACCTTTGGGTAATACTGGCCGCTTCACCAAGGCTGTTGGCGACAAAGATCTTCCCTGTTTCAAATCAAATCGCTTTGTCGGTATCAGAGATGCTCGTTTGTCCAATTTCTGTTGTAGTTCATCAACGTTCTTCTGGACGGCAAGATACTCATCACGAATAATCCGCAAGGCGGCACGAGCTTCCTGCTCGTTCTTGCCCCGCGCCTTCAATTCGAGTTCGTGCCATGTGAGCTGAGCCGACTTTAATTTGATTTCCCAGTCCTTTGCTTCGGTTATGGCTCGTTCTGCGATTAACCACGTATAAAATCCAACGATGATACCGAGAACAATCAGGAGTGCCACAGCAGCTATAGCTACCTGCTTCTTATACTTCAGAGCCTTTTTGCGAAGAAAGTACAATGTCGTAGGAATCCGTGCATCCAGCGGCTCTTCATCAAGATAGTTACCTATATCCTTGGCAAATGCCCCTGCTGAGGCATAACGATCCTCCGGATTCTGAGCTAAAGCCTTCAGCAAGAGAGCCTCAAGTTCGCTGTCTATGGACCTGTCAATCTCACGCGGGCGCTGAATTTTTCCTTCGGCAATGTGTTTTAATAACTCAAACATTGAGCCGGATAAATCATGAGGTGAGTGTCCAACAAGAAGCTCATACAGAATTATTCCCAGGCTATAAACATCCGTCCGAGTATCAAGCTGGCTGTGATGACCGGCTGCCTGCTCCGGCGACATATAGGCCGGAGTACCGGCAACCTGCCCTTCGATGGATATAGTCAATGCCTCATCTTCGTCCAGCAAGGCCTTGGCTAAGCCAAAATCAAGGATATGTGGACTGCCGCCCGAATCGACTATTATATTCGATGGCTTCAGATCTCGATGTATAACCGCTCGAAGATGAGCATAAAGAACCGCCTGACACACCTTCTGCATCAGGGCTAAAATCTCAGTTCTGGATAAAGACTTACTTTTGACGTACCGATCCAGGGGCATGCCCTCGATCAGTTCCATGGCATAATAGTACATCCCCTGATGCAGACCGCTGTCATAGATACGGGCGATGTTGGGATGATCCAAACGTGCAGTCAGCTCTACCTCACGCTGGAAACGAGCCTGGGCTTTCGGAGAATCGATTCTCTGGGAGGTCAGTAGCTTCAAGGCAACCTCGCGTCGAGTGCTCAACTGCTCAGCACGCCAGACCATGCCCATACCACCTTGACCCAACGCTTCTATGATTCTATAGCCTTCGATGTCAGGACGCCCATCCATCGAGCCGGGATGAGAAGCTGCGATTTCCATAGAAACCTGGGGCAGGCTCTGATCGTCATCGGGCATCTCTGAGGCGGTCTCTTCGACTGGACGGTGTGTTATGGGGGGCTCTCCCTCAAACATGCGGACTTCGTATTCACCCAGTGCCTCCCGCTGCCCCATGGCGATCTGCACCTCACCCGCTGAGCCCAAACGAACCTTGCATCCCTTCTTGGCTCTTTGCTCATCCACTCGACGGCAGATCAACAATCGTCCGCTTTTCCATACTTCTACGTAGGCCATCGTAATGACATAAAAGCAAGGTAAATTGAATCTTCCAAGCTCGTAGTTCGCCGCAGTTGTTCGATCTTCTGTGGAATAATACTACCACGAGAGACTCTCATGCACAAGTGTACTACTACCTCATTCACGAGGATAGATATTCTCATAAGCCGTTGAAAACGATTTAAGTCCTGAAAAGTGCGTCCTTGTGCCAAGAAGTAGCAGTGAACGTGACATTACCCAGATATGCCATCTCGGTAGAACTTACTTGTTCAACCCTACGAGTTTCTGGAAACGGGGGTATTTGTGTAAGGGTTCCCAGGTCGGGTCATTTCTGACGAAAGGAACTGACCATTGGCTGCCTTTGGTCAACAGAATATAGAGCTGATCGATGGCTTTCTCATGATCCCCCAGCAACAAATAGACATAGGCCAGTTTTTTTACCTTTGGATTGAAGAAGGCATCTCTGTTGACAGACATCGATTTTTCTAAGAGATCCGCCTCGCGCTTCGCTTCTTCTCTGAGACCAAGGCCTGCATAGGCAATGCCGAGCACACCACTCCCCTTAGAATCCTCCGGGCCCTCATCGATTCCTGAATCGTATCTCTTTCGTGCCTCTTCGTAGTATTTCTTAGCCAATTCCGCATTGTCCATATACCCGTGTATCAGTGCAATTCGGAGAACTCGGGGAAGAAAAGGTCCACCAACGTCCCCTGTTGAAGGCAAACGCTCCAGAGCCTTGTCATAGTTCCTGTCGAACACCTCAAGTGTGGCCAAAATGTCCACGTATTCTGTTTCCCACGACTCAATAGTCTTCGATGCTTCCTCCAACACTCTCCGGGCCTCAACGGTATTGCCGTCCCGGTACAGGCATACCCAGGCCTTTACCCGATAGGGATGGGGCCTACCGGGGAAAAGCCTGACGGCCCGATCACAGGCTTCCGCTGCTTCAGAGAATCTTTTAAGGTAAATTAGTAGTTCCGGGATGTCCATGGCCCATGTTCGGTTCACAGGATTGATTTCTGATGCCCTTCTAATGCTAGCCAAAGCCTCCTCGACCTTCCCCTGTTTTCTCTGAACATAACAAGTAAAAGCCAGGGCTTCATCATTGCTCGGCTGGGCTTTCAGAACAATGTCGAATTCGTCTAAAGCGTCTTCGTCTTTTCGATGACCATGATAGTAATAATGTCCCAGAGCCAGATGTACCTCAGGCAGATCCGGATCAACTCCTCTCGCCTTATCCACGGCCTCCTTTGCCTTGTTAAGATGCGTCTGGGTTTTGAGCGTCCAATACAAATTGGAGTGCGCCCGCGAGAGCTGAGCATGGGCCAGGGCAAAGTCAGGATCAAGTTTAACCGCTTCATTGAGCAATTTGACGGCGCCAGTGTAATCAC
>LJTR01000114.1 GCA_001303465.1 Phycisphaerae bacterium SG8_4 | reverse complement strand
GCCGCGACGACCTGCAACTGGCTTGTCCCCTCGTAAATGGTGGTAATCCTGGCGTCTCGCATGTAGCGTTCGCAGGCATAGTCCCGCATGTACCCGCTGCCGCCGAGCACCTGCATAGAATCGTAAGTGACCGTGTTGCACATCTCCGAACAATAATACTTGCTCATCGGCGTCAGCATAGCCGCGTATCTTCTGTACTTTCTCGATTCGTTCTTGAGGCCCTTGGCCTCGGTCTTGTCCTCGGGCGGATTGCTTTCAAGCCGCTTTGCGTAGCCGATTTCCATGTCCACAACCAGTGAGGTCTCGTACAGAAGCGCCCGGCCGGCTTCTATCGCCATTTTCATGTCGATGAGCATGTCACGTACGGCAGGGAGTCTCTCGATTGCTATGCCGAACTGTTTTCTTGTTGCCGCGTAATCACGGGCCAGACGGTAAGCCGCCTCGGCCACACCCATCGACTGACCCGCGATGCCGATACGGGCGCCGTTCATCAGGCTCATCACGTATGTCACGAGCCCTCGCTGGCGTTCGCCGATTATCTCGCACGGCGTATTGTCGAAAAATATCTCGCAGGTCGGCGAGCCGTGGATACCCAGTTTATCTTCCAGCCGGCGAATATGTACTGTCGGACCGGGTTCACAGACGAACAGACTCAGACCCAGTCCGCCGCTGCGATCCGGCTCGCTTCGCGCCAGAACCAGGAGAACCTCGCCGCATCCGTTTGTGATAAAGCGTTTCACGCCGTGCAGGAGCCAGTTGCCGTCGTCATCCTGGAACGCGCGGAGTTTGATCGCCTGCAGATCCGAGCCTGCGTCGGGCTCGGTGAGGACCATTGCCCCGGTGACCTTGCCCGCCGAGAAGTCGCGCAGGTATCTCTGTTTGATCTCTTCGGATGCAAACGCATTGATCGTCTCGGCGATTCCCTGCAGGCCGAAGATGTTCATGAGCGCCACGTCCGCTCGCGAGACGATCTCGATCGCCATCGAATAGACTATGTTTGGAAAATTCAGCCCGCCGAATCGATGGGGCAGCGTGAAGCCCATAACCTCGGCCTGGGCCATTTTCTCAAGCGCCTCAGCGATCCCCTTGGCGCGGGTCACCGTGCCGTCCTCGTTGAGCACATTACCCTGGCGGTCAACATCCTCGGCGCGCGGCGCGATGAACTCGGCGCTGAGTTGGCCCAGTGAGTCCAGCACCATGTCATAATTCTGTATCGCCTCGGCAGCGTCAGCGGGGGCATAGTCGAATTCGTCGGCGAACTTGAAGCCCTCTTCGCAAACACTCGCCGAGGCGGCCACGTCCGTGTGCCTGATCAAAAACTGTATATCGTCATTATCTCTATAAAAATTAGCCATCCTATATTCTCGATTATTAGCTTTTTTCCCTAATTGACTTAATCATCATCGGCACGACCTCGTTGAGGTCGCCGAGTATTTTGTAGTGGGCGAGACCGAAGATCGGCGCATCGGGATCGTTGTTGATTGCGACGATTTTCTGACTGTGTGACATTCCCGCCTGATGCTGGATCGCGCCGCTGACCCCGACTGCGATGTACAGGCTGGGGCGAACCGTAGTCCCGGTCTGGCCCACCTGATGGTCGTGGTCGATAAACCCCAGGTCGACCGCCGCCCTGGTCGCCGCCGGAGCGCCGCCCAGGCAGTTTGCCAGGTCCCAGACGAGCCTGAAATTGTCCTTGCTGCCCACACCCGCTCCGCCGGCGACGATTATCCGAGCCGCTTTGAGGTCCACCTTCTTGGCGCGTTTGTGCTCTTGGAGGATTTCCAAAGGCAGATCATGCTCAGCGAGCTGCACCTGTTCTTCGATGATCTGGCCTTTGCGTGTTTCGTCCGGTTCCGGCATCATCATCACGCCTTCGCGAACGGTCGCCATCTGAGGCCAGCGGTCATGATTTATGATGGTAGCGACGATGTTTCCCCCAAAAGCCGGCCTGATCTGGAACAGCAGATTCTTGTGAACCTTCTTGTCCTTGACGGTCGTATGGTCGCCTATCTGCAGGTCCGTGCAGTCTGCGGTCAGACCCGCCTTTGAAGCGCTGGCGATCCGAGGAGCCAAATCCCGCCCGGCGATCGTAGCGCCGTAGAGAACAATCTGAGGCTTGTGTTTATGAATCAGATCATACATCACCTTCGCGTAGCTGTTGGTCTGGTAAGCTCGCAGCAGCGGATTCTCGGCCACGTAGACCTTGTCAGCGCCGCAGTGCATAAGCTTTACAGCGAGATCTTTGATTCCATCGCCGAGAAGAACCACCGCAAGCTTCACTCCGAGCTTGTCCGCCAGATGCCTGGCCTTGCTCATCAACTCGATCGGCGTATCTTCCAACTGTCCGTTATGCTGCTCGGCAAAGACCCAGACTTCACCTTTTCTATTCACATCTATCATTGTTTCGTGTCTCGTATCTCACAGTAGAAGTGTCATTTGCGCCCAGGCAGCAATCCACTCTTTCTACTTCTGCCTTCTTCCTTTTTACTTTTTACGCTATTATCTTGTCATCGATGAGGTCGTGAATCATCTCTGATATCGCCTGTTCGTTCGGCTCGATCTGCTTACTTTCCTTGGCTGCCAGGACAACACTTTGGATGCGGTGGACCTTGGTTGGCGAGCCGCTTTGACCGCACCAAGCCAGGTCGGCCTCGATGATATCGAGATCCAGTTGTTTGATGAGAGAGCCCGACTCGGCCAACTTGCTGCACCTGTTCGCGACCAATTCTTTGATCTCGGCCTCAACGGCGTCCGGATTCTCGGCCTTGATCCTCTGGGCGACCTCGAAGGGCGTGCAGGCATTCTTATACTTCATCATTCTCTTGGCCGCGGCGACTCTCGGCTCGTTCGCGTCGCCCGTTACGGTCAGCAGGACAGGCAGTTCGGCCTTGACCTGCTGCCAACCGTTGCCAATATTCCGGCGGGCCGTGATTGTCTTGCCGTCGAGTTCTAGAAGCTCTTCGACATAGGTGATCTGAGTAACGCCCAGTTTCTCGGCTAACTGAGGGCCAACCTGGGCAGTGTCGCCATCAATCGCCTGTCTGCCGCACAGGACGACGTCGTAGTCGATTCTTTTCACCGCACAACTCAGGATGTAGCTGGTCGCCAGCGTATCGCTTGCAGCACATCTGCGGTCGGTCAGCAGGATCGCTTCGTCAGCTCCGCGAAACAGCGAATCGCGAAGAACAGCACTTGCGGCGGGCAGCCCCATTGTGATAACAGTGATATGGCCGCCGAACTTCTCTTTTATTTGCAGCGCCAGTTCGAGAGCGTTGAGATCTTCCGGGTTGAAGATAGCAGGCAGGGCCGAACGCTTGACAGTCCCGTCGTCGTTCATTGCCTCGCCCGTAATGCTCTTGGTGTCAGGCACTTGCTTTACCAGCACAACACAGTTGTAAGCCACTTGTCATCTCCTTGTCTGGCTTTTTGAGTTCGTCAAGAATACCCCTCATCCGACATACGAGCAGCGTATTTTAGCGGGATTTGGGTTCAAGTCAACCTCTAAAAGCGGTCGAGTCATGCCTTGGGGGCATTTTTTTGCCCGAGTTCAAGAAGCCAAGCCGACTTTGAACGTCGTTCTTGCTACCACCACGCACAACCCAAGGGGGAGTTTTTCATGTTGACTTCGGCACAAAAGTAGGTAAAACAGGGTAAGCACATTCACGAACCATGAGCAACCTGCTATGAATGTTATCGCAGTAGACATTGGAAATACAAATATTGATGTTGGGCTTTTTGTACAAGACGAGCAGAAGTCCATCGAATCGATCCCCGGTCGGTCGCGAGCCAAACTGACAAGCTGTCTGAGAGCCGCCTGGCAGCAGATACCGATTGTCGAAGGCTCGACGGAGGAAAAACGCAACGGCGTAATCGTCGTCAGCAGTGTCAAACCTCTCTGGACCGAACTGATCCGGCAGATAGCCGCCGATGAGCTCGACGAAGAGATTCGCGTCATCGGCCAGGACATCCCGCTGCCAATGAGTCTGTGGGTGGATGAGCCGGACAAGGTTGGGACTGACAGGGTGGTCGCCGCCGCCGCCGCCTTCGCTGTGGTCGAGGACGCGGTAGTCGTCGCCGATTTCGGCACCGCTGTCACTATCGATCTGGTTGACGGCAACGGCGTCTTTCTCGGCGGGGTCATTTGCCCGGGCTTCGAGATCAGCGCCAAAGGTCTGAAAGAAAACACCGCCCAACTGCCGAAGGCAAAAATCACCAAGCCCAAGGCACCGTACGGTAAGAGTACCGCCGAGGCCATAAACTGTGGATTGTACTACTCCGCCGTGGGAACGCTCGAGGAGGTCATCAGGCGATATGCCGAGGAGATCGGCAAATGGCCCCAGACGGTCATCACCGGCTCAGCCGCGAGGGCCATCAAGGACGACTGCAGTTTCATAGATTCTTACGTTCCCAGCCTGGTTATCAAAGGTATCGTACTGGCCTACAAGAAACATCTCGCAGAGAAAACAGCATAGAGGCGCGGCTGCAAGTTTACTCCGTAGCTTATGAATACTCACGCTGCATTAATGACCGGCAAGGGCACCGGTGCGATATCGACCATTGAAGTATTCGGTGATTGCGCCCAAGCTCTCTTGAGAAAGATATTCGAGCCGGCGGCAGCAAAAGCCGCCCAGTTAAGGCCGGGTGAAATCCTGCTCGGGGCGATTTGCGATGATGTCAGGGCCATCGACCAGGTCACAGTCGGCTGTGAAGGGCCGGAGAAGTTTGCGATACATTGTCATGGCAATCCGCTTATCGTCGAGGCGATAATGCAACTGCTCGGCAAACACGGAGCAAGCCTGGTCACGGCAGAGCAGCTTCTGGCCAAGACCCTTGCGGCACAAAAGCTGTTCAACACAATTGAGATCGAAGCCAAGTTAGCGCAGACGAAGGCCAAAACCGTTGAGGGGACCAAGATAGTCGCAAACCAGGTCGGCGCCGGCTTGAGCGAAAAGGCCCGGAGGTGGCTCGACGACATCAAAGAGGTTTCTCTCGATCAAATCAAAGCCGAGGTGGTCCGGATACTGCGACAATCTCAGGCCGCCAGGCTCATCACATATGGCTGCACGGTCGCTCTGACAGGCCCGCCGAACAGCGGCAAGAGCACTCTGCTGAATCTTCTGGCAGGCCGGCAAAAGGCTGTCGTTACCGACATCAAAGGCACAACAAGAGACTGGGTCGAGGCAACCTGTCAGATTGCTCGGCTGTCAGTAACTCTGATTGACACCGCGGGCCTGGATAAGCAGCTGTCTGAACCTCAGCGAGAAGTTGAGCAAGCGGCCCGAGATAAAACCACCGAAATCCTGGATCGCGCCGACCTGGTCCTGCTCGTCTTGGATGGAAGCGCACCCGCAGAAGAGCTTGACGGTGAGCTTATCGAGAGAATCTGCGACAAACAGGTCGTGACAATCCTGAACAAGTGCGACCTGCCGGGGCGGTTCGATACCGGCCGGCTCTCCAAATTCCTGTCTGAGCCGGTGTCAATCAGCGCCAAAGAGGGCACGGGTATCAAGCACCTGACAGAGATAATCCGCAAGGCTTGCGGCACTGCTGATTTCAATCTACAGCAGCCGGTTTGTTTTACCGATCGTCAGGAAAACCTGCTCGGACAACTGAAGATCTCCAGGTCAAAACAACAAGCGACCTCAATCATAACGGAGTTGTTAAAAGGTACGCTTTGTGTATAATCTTCACCCATGACCCCAGCCAATGAAAAACTGACGCCTGCGATGAAGCAGTTTCACAAGTTCAAGCAGATGCATCCGGACTGCATCCTGTTTTTTCGGATGGGTGATTTCTACGAGACGTTCTACGAAGACGCCAGGATCTGCTCGAACGTGCTGGGCCTGACCTTGACCAGCCGGAGCAAGGGCGCTAATCCGATCCCATTGGCCGGCGTGCCCTACCACGCCGTTGACGGCTACATCAAGAAGATGCTCCAGGCCGGCTACCGCGTCGCGGTTTGCGAGCAGGTCGAGGACCCCAAGACCGCAAAGGGCGTCGTCAAACGCGACGTGGTGCGCATTGTCACACCGGGAACGCTCACCGACGAAACGCTGCTCAATGCCAAAGAGGACAACTTTCTCTGTGCCGTGAGTCTGGGGACAAAGAGCGAGGCGGTTATCAGCTGGGTCGATATCTCCACCGGCCATTTCTACGTCCAGCAGCTGCCTGAGGCAAAACTGCTGGACGAACTGCTGAGACTGTCGCCTTCCGAGTGCCTGATCGCTGACAGGCGCGGCGAATTGTTCGAGGCCGAGACGAAAAAGCTCACCAGAGACATCACACAACTGACCAACGCCATAGTGACCGAGCGTCCCGGCTGGTATTTCGATCCCTATCAGGCAAGGCAGCGTCTGCTCAAACATTTCGGCACGGCCACCCTCGAAGGCTTCGGCATAGGCGACAACGACGACGGCCTCATCCCGGCTGCCGGCGCGATCATCGAATACCTCACCGAAACACAGAAAACCACACTCGGGCACATCCAGAGCCTGAAGAAGATCAATCGTCAGAACTTCCTGCAGATCGACCCGACGTCTCTGCGGAGTCTTGAAATACTGAGAACCATTCGCACCGAGAGCAGAAAAGGCTCGTTGTTGGACTGTATCGATGAGACTATGACCGGCATGGGAGCACGCATGTTTCGCAACTGGCTGTGCATGCCGCTCTACGATCTTGGCGCCATCGAGATGCGGCAGGACGCTGTCGAAGAGATCAAGGACTCCGACGAAAAACAAACCAACATTCGCAGGCTGCTCTCGAACATGTTCGATACCGAGCGAATTGCAGCACGGATCAGCACTTTTCGCGCATCGCCGAGGGACCTGGTCGCCCTGGCTGCAACGCTTAGACAGATACCACTGCTGCGCACAATTCTGGAAGGTTTCGGCTCCGAGCTGCTCGTTCAGTTAGCCGCCCGATGCGACAGTATGGACGAATTGGCCGACCTGCTCGAAGCGGCGATCGAGCCCGAGGCTCCGACGCATTTGCGAGACGGCGGCGTAATAAGGGCGGGCTTTTCCGAAAAACTCGACAAGCTGCGGTCGATCTCCAGAGACGGCCGCAGCTGGCTCAAGAATTACCAGAGAGAGCAATCCGAACGAACGGGCATTGCAAATCTGAAGGTCGGCTACAACAAGGTCTTCGGCTACTATATCGAAATAAATCACTCCGCCGCCAACAGAGTCCCCGCCGACTACGTCCGCAAGCAGACGATCAAGAACGCCGAGCGTTACATCACCGATGAACTCAAGGAATACGAGACCCAGGCCCTCAGTGCCGAGGAAAAGGCGCTCGAACTGGAGCAGCAGCTCTTCGATCAGCTCCGACGGCAGGCGGCTCAATACATCAGCCGGCTCCAGACCCTGGCCGAGACCGTCGCTCAATGCGACTGCCTGGCGGCCCTTGCTCACTTAGCCAAGCGGCGAAACTACATCCGCCCCAAGATCAGCGACAGCGGCGAGCTGATCATTCACGAAGGCAAACATCCGGTTCTCGCCGAATCGCTCGGCGCCGAGTTTGTGCCCAACGACGTCGAGCTGGGCAACAAGACAGGTGACATCCTTGTCATTACCGGGCCCAACATGAGCGGCAAGAGCACCTACATCCGCCAGGTCGCACTTCTGGTACTGATGGCCCAGGCCGGTTCATTCATTCCCGCAAGAGAAGCCGAGATAGGTCTGGTCGACAGAATCTTCACCCGCGTGGGAGCTTCGGACGAATTGGTCCGGGGCCAGTCGACCTTCATGGTCGAGATGACCGAGACGGCAAACATCATCAACAACGCCACGTACAAGTCACTGGTCATTCTCGACGAGGTCGGCCGGGGGACCAGCACATATGACGGTCTGTCTCTGGCCTGGGCGATCACCGAACACATCGCCAACAAATTGACGTGCCGAACGTTATTCGCCACGCACTACCACGAGCTGACCGAACTGGCCGAACTGTTCAAAAACGTGAAGAACTGCAACGTCGCTGTCCGCGAATGGATGGACGAGGTCGTCTTCCTTCACAAGATCCTGCCCGGCGGAACCGACAAGAGCTACGGCATTCACGTGGCAAAACTGGCCGGCGTGCCCGGCTCGATCCTGGACAGATCGAATGAAATCCTGGAAGAGCTCGAAAGCGCGTTCCAGAAAGAAGCTACCGGCGAACACCTGGCCCGACACAAAACAAGAGAACCCGACAGCGACACCCTTTTTGTGCGGAAACACAAGTCAGTGCTCGACAAACTTGCCTCAACCGACGTAAACAACTTGACACCGATCGAAGCAATCAATCTGCTCAACGAAATCAAGACCGAAATCAACGAAAAGTGATCAGCCCCGAAAAAAACTCTTGTAATCGAGTGAACCTATCTGTTCAAATTTGAATATGCAGGGTTAAGTCCACGTATGAATTGCGACGTTAGTCTATTGACAAAGGAGTAAGTACTATGAGGCGTCATTTGAAATCAAAGCTGTTGTTTCTGTGTGCTCTTTCGTTATTGTCGGCCGGCTGCTCGGAGGTTCCGATCAGCGGCAGACAACAGTTCAACATTGTCCCCGGCTCAACGATGAACTCATTGAGCTTCAAGTCCTACGGCGAATTTCTCGCCCAGAACAAGCTCAGTACAAATGCCGAGCAAACGCAGATGGTCAAACGTGTGGGCGGCAGGATCCAGAAGGCTGTCGAAAATTACAGCGCCGAAAACGGTTATGAGGACCGACTGGATGGCTACGAGTGGGAATTCAACCTCGTCGAAGATCCCAATGTAAATGCCTGGGCAATGCCCGGCGGAAAAGTCGTCGTCTATACTGGAATCCTGCCAATCGCTCAGGGGGAGACCGGCCTGGCCGTGGTAATGGGTCATGAAATCGCGCATGCGTTTGTCAAGCACGGCGCCGAAAGGATGAGCCAGGGTCTTCTCGTGCAGATGGGCGGCATCGCCTTATCTACAGCACTCGAAGATTACCCTGATCAGACGAAAGACCTGTTCATGCAGTCTTATGGCGTGGGAGCTCAGGTCGGTGTGCTGCTTCCATACAGCAGGAAGCATGAGAGCGAGGCCGACCATCTGGGCCTGGTGTTCATGGCGATGGCCGGCTACAACCCCGAGCAGGCCCCTGCATTCTGGGAGAGAATGGCCGCGCAGAAGAAAGGCGCGGCGGGGCCGGAGTTTTTGAGCACCCACCCCGCCGACCAAACAAGAATCCAAAACCTCAAAGACCTGCTGCCCGAGGCCATGACTTACTACCGCCGAACGCAGTAGAGTTTGGATTGGCCCGCTGCCGGCGCGCCGGGATTGATCGGTGGGCCAGAGCCGGCACTACGAGACTAAAAGAGGAGAACTAAGAATGAAGTGTTCGCAGTTAACTCGGCGGGATTTTTTGAGAAGTGCATGTGCTGGCGCTATTGCGGCAGGCGCTGCTGTACACGGGCAAGCTGCGTCGATGAACGGTCGGCCTAATGTCGTGGTTATTCTGGCCGATGACCAGGGTTGGGGCGACCTGAGCCTCCACGGAAATGTCAATCTGTATACGCCCAACATTGATTCCCTGGCCCGTGATGGAGCCATGTTCGATCGTTTCTTTGTCTGCGCCGTTTGTGCGCCGACGAGGGCCGAGTTTCTTACGGGGCGATACCATCCGCGCGGCGGAGTGCGCGGCGTGACGACCGGTGCCGAGCGATTAAACATCGACGAGAAGACGATCGCCGAGACCTTCAAGGCAGCCGGTTACGCCACGGGGGCATTTGGAAAATGGCATAACGGGACGCAATATCCGTATCATCCAAACGGCCGCGGATTCATGGAATTCTACGGCTTTTGCTCTGGCCACTGGGGCAACTACTTCGATCCGATCCTCGAGCGTAACGGCCGATTGGTCAGAGGCAAAGGGTATATCATCGATGATCTGACGAATCATGCTCTTGAATTTATCGAGCGAAACAGGAACAAGCCCTTCTTATGTTATCTGCCGTACAATACGCCGCATTCGCCGATGCAGGTGCCGGATCGTTTCTTCGACAAGCTAAAGAAGAGTCCGCTGAGAATGCGCAACCGCGACCCGGAAAAGGAGGAGCTTGAGAAGACGCGCTGCGCCCTTGCGATGTGTGAGAATATCGACTGGAATGACAATGGGCCGAACAGCTGGCGGTGGAACGACGGCATGAAAGGACGCAAAGGCTCGACCGATGAAGGCGGCCTTCGTGTGCCCTGTGTGGTTCGATGGCCCGCACGCATAAAGCCGGGTAAGAAGATTCCGCAAATCGCCGGCGCAATCGACCTTCTTCCGACGCTGGCTGACCTCGCGCAGATTCGGATCGTCGGCAGCAAGCCACTCGATGGGGTCAGCTTGAGGAAGCTCCTCTTGACAGACGGCAAGACCTGGACCAACCGGATGATCTTCTCCCATCAGAGGGGCCGGGTCAGCGTGCGCACACAGCGCTATCGGCTGGATCACACGGGCAAGCTGTTCGATATGAAAGCGGACCCGAGACAGGTACATGATTTTTCGAAGGACAGACCGCGCGTTGCTGAACGACTGAGCAAGGCAGTGGCCCGGTGGAAGGATGAGGTTATGCCGAAGTCGGCACAGGACAACCGGCCCTTCCCTGTCGGCTACACAGAGTTCCCAGTGACATTTCTACCGGCACGCGACGGTGTCCCCCACGGGAACGTTCGACGAAGCGCCAGAGCACCCAACTGCTCGTACTTCACCAATTGGATCAGCACCGACGATCGGATCACTTGGGATGTTGAGGTGGCCAATACGGGTGATTTCGAGGCGGTGGTCTACTACACGTGTCCGGCCAAGGATGTTGGCTCGACCTTTGAGTTGAGTTTCTACAAGAGCAGGATCAGAGCCATTGTGACCGAGGCGCACGATCCGCCGCTGGTGGGCGCCGAATTCGACCGCTGCGACCGGGGCAGCGAG